>JALHTN010000199.1 GCA_022865865.1 Anaerolineales bacterium | reverse complement strand
TGGAACCGGCGTGTTGGTCGGCACAGGTGTATCGGTCGGCGGGACAGGAGTGTTCGTCGGCAGTGGTGTATTGGTTGGCGGTACCGCTGTCGGTGGTTTTCTGGTCTTGGTTGGCGTCGGCGCGGGTGGGTGGGTTGGCGCCAGCGTTGGTATTGGTCTGGGTGTGCTGGTCGGAGCTACTGTTGGTACGGCTGTGGGAGGTGGAGCCGGGGGTGGATGCACAATACCGGCTATGTTTTTCACAGTGAGCTTAACCACTTCCGATGCAAACCACACCCGGTAGACATTAGCACTGATAGTATCTGGTGCATTTTGAGACAGCACTAAGAGGATGGTTTTTTGCTCTGCTAAGATGCCATCCAGCTGGGAAGCCAGATCGCGGGCTAAGAAGCGGTCATCTTCGCCTACAGTTTGGATGATCTCAAGAGTCTTGCTGATTTGATCTGTGGAATCCTGGATTGTTTCGGCAACCTCTTCGTAACTCTGCTCACTAATTAAAGTCTGGGCTTCGGTTAACCGATTTTCTACCATTTGGATTGATAGTTTGGCATCGCCCTTATCATCCAGCGATGCTGCAAGTGCAATCTGTTCAAGAGTCCGTTTGACCGAGTATAAATCATCCCCGCGGCGGGCTTTTTTCGAAGCCGATACCACTGTTCCGCTCACAAAAAGAGCTAACATTAAGACAAATACAAACGCCACAGGGGCAAGTGTCTGGGCGGAAAAGTATTGCTGGAAGCGCTCGCCCCAGGTGAGGGGTGCAGCGATTGTGGGTCGGCTTTCCTGTTGGATGCGCGAGACTAATCTGTGGCGCGATGCAGAGACGAAACCAGGGCGCGGATCGAGAGCGCTGCTGGCAGAGGTTAGCCAGGTTGCTATCTCGAGCTGCGCTCGTAATTCCTCGGCATACTCCGGATAGCGAGCAACGACCGAGTCAATCGTTTCTTGTCCGCCCCGCATCAAATCGAGGCAGGACTGCAAAGCCTCATCAAACTCTCTGTTCATATTCTGCTTCCATTGTCTTTCGTAACGCTACAATGGCTCTGTGTTGTAGAACCCGGACTGCACCAGTAGAGCGATTCATCACCTGGGCAGTTTCATTTGGGGATAAATCGTTTAAGAAGCGCAATACTAATACTTCTTGATAATCATCCCTCAACAGGGTTATCGCCTGTCGAATCTCAGCATGCTTTAGATTCCTGGCGGATACCTCACTGGGTTCTGGATTGGTATCTTGTAATTGAATATCCTCGATGGTCACCTGTTGCGGTGACCTTCCATTCCTTCGATAGTGATCGATGAGTACGTTCCGAGCGATGATCAACAAAAATGCAAGGAAGGGTACACCACGTTCGTGATAACTGGGCAAAGAATTCCACGCGCGTAAGAAGACTTCTTCTGAAAAGTCTTCTGCGTCCATGCTGTTATCGAGACGAGCGTAGAGAAAGCGGTAAACTGCGTTAACATGCCTTTCGTAAAGCTCGCCAAACGCTTCCGCTTCACCGTCCTTCGCGAATTTAATTAGTTGATCGTCATCGATATCATGCCATTGAAGCATGATTCCTATCCTATATAACGCTTTTTGGTTGAATTTGTTACAATTTTTCGCCCTTCTTATCAAATCTTAACTATTATGCACTGCACAGATTAAACCTGGGAAATCGATAAATTCCCACTAAATCTGATCCGATAAGTAATTACAAAGGCGTTTCCAGGCAACTGGCTATCCAGTTCCATATTTCGGTGAAGGGCATTGTATCACGAAACATTACCCCGGTACTGTCGTATACCCCCTTACTCTTTTGAAAACCAGGGTCAGGTTAGACCTGATTATTGGATTGATCAAAATCTTTCGGAGTTCCTTAAATTAATTGGGTCTGCCCAATAATTT
>JALHTN010000198.1 GCA_022865865.1 Anaerolineales bacterium | reverse complement strand
CAAGAAATGCAGGGCGAGATTGAGTTCAAGGATGTGACTTTTGTCTATGAGCAAGGGGAACCTGCCTTGCAAGGGATTTCATTCAAGGTAAAGCCTGGTCAAACAGTCGCCATCGTCGGTCAAACGGGGACTGGGAAGACTTCACTTGCCAAATTGGTGAACCGCACCTACGATGCCAGTTCTGGTCAGGTATTGGTGGATGGGATCGATGTGCGGGATTGGAATATGGAGGCGTTAAGGCGTCGAATATCCATAATCGAGCAAGATGTTTTCCTGTTTTCCAGAGCCATCACATCGAACGTTAATTTTGGACTTCAAGATGCTTCGAAGGAAAAGGTTGTGGAAGCGGCACAGGCAGCCCAGGCTGACGAATTTATTTCCAGTTTGCCGGAAGGATATGAGACCGTAATCGGAGAACGGGGTGTGACATTGTCTGGTGGACAGAGGCAGAGATTGGCTTTAGCGCGCGCATTTCTAACCAACCCCCGGATCCTGATCCTGGATGATTCGACCAGCGCGATTGACAGCGAAACTGAAGATCAGATTCAGCAAGCAATTTATTCCGCTGCTCGGGGTAGGACCACGCTGATCATCACGCACCGCCTTTCCCAAATTCGGTGGGCAGATCAAATTCTCGTCCTGCGCCAGGGACGCCTGGTGGCAGCCGGCACACACGACGAGTTAATGAGCACATCGGACGCCTACCAGCGCATTTTTTCAGAGCGAGGTTGAGATTTGAGTTTTTTTGCGGGTTTGGATACTGAAGCTTATGATCGTAAATACACCGATCGCCAGTTAGCTAAACGCATGGCGGTGTATTTTCGTCCTCACACCCGTTCGCTGGTGGTGGTGGTAATACTGCTGCTGATCATTGCGATTTCAAGCGCAGTGGGTCCGATCATCGTTGCCAGGGGCGTTGACATGTTGGGCACCGATTTCACGTGGCAGAGCATCATACTATTGTGCGGAGCGATCCTGCTTGCAGGAGTGATCAGCTGGGCAGCCAACTGGGGACGCCGCAGATTATCTGTGCGCATGATAGGCGATATCATCCTCTCTATCCGCACTGACGCATTCCAGGCTTCCATGGATCACGATCTCTCATTTTATGATCAGTTCTCCTCCGGCCGGGTGGTATCAAGGATCACTTCTGATACCCAGGAGTTCGGCCAGACAGTAACCCTGATTGCTGATCTTATTTCTCAAATCATTGAGGTCATTTTCTTAGGAATCGTGTTGATCATTATCGACCTGAGGCTCTCCCTGGTGCTGTTTAGCTTCTTACCAATCATATTTATCGTTGTTCTTGGTTTCCGCCGCATAGCAAGGGTCGTTACCCGGCGTGGCATGCGCGCCATGGCCAATGTCAATGCGGCCATCAAAGAAACTATCAGCGGGATCGCGGTGGCAAAGAATTTTCGCCAGGAAGCCAGCATCTTCACTGAATTCGACTATGCCAATAAGCAATCATATAAAGTGAATGTCCAACGCGGCTTGGTCCTTTCGATGGTTTTTCCTGTGTTGAACGCCCTCGGTGGTATTGGCACTGCGGTCCTGGTGTATGTTGGAGGAATGAGCGTAATCCAGGGATTGATCACAATTGGGGTCTGGTATTTATTCTTACAAAGTTTGGATTACTTCTTCTTTCCAGTCCTGAATCTATCTGCTTTTTGGGCACAGGTGCAAGCAGGTTTGTCAGCAGCTGAACGGGCATTTGGTTTGATCGATGCAGAATCTAAAGTTGTCCAGATTGACTCGAGACCAGCCCCGATATTAAAAGGAGATATTCGCTTCGAAAATATCACCTTCAAATACGAAGCGGAAAAAGATCCCGTCCTTATGGAATTTAACCTGGACATCAAGCCTGGAGAAAATATTGCCCTGGTAGGGCATACAGGTGCAGGAAAATCATCCATTGCAAGGTTGATCGCTCGCTTTTATGAATTCCAGCAAGGTTCATTATTGATTGATGGTTTGGACATCCGCTCGTTGGATTTATCCAATTATCGCAGCCAGCTGGGTATCGTATCCCAAGCACCATTCTTATTCTCCGGTACTATAGCAGAGAATATTTGTTATGCTTGTGGTCAATTGAACCTTGAAACAATTGAGGAGATGGCTTTAGGGATCGGAAATGGAGAGTGGTTGGAAAGTCTCCCACAGGGATTGGAAACTCAAGTTGGTGAAAGGGGATCGCGTCTATCGATGGGACAGCGGCAGATCGTTTCCCTATTACGGGTCCTGGCTCAACAGCCGGCCATCTTTATTCTCGACGAAGCCACTGCCAGCATTGATCCTTTCACTGAGTGGCAAATCCAGCAAGCGTTGGGTTTGATCCTATCCGGCACCACCAGTATCCTGATCGCTCACCGTTTATCAACCGTAAAAGCCGCAGACAGGATTATCGTTCTTGAACAAGGACGTATTATTGAGCAGGGGGATCACCAAAACCTGTTGGATAAAGGAGGCCATTATGCCTCACTCTATAATACATATTTCCGCCATCAAAGCCTGGAATATGTTGAGCAATCGCGGAAATTTGCTTTTAAGTGATTAAATCAATGGCTACATCAAATCCAGTAAATTTAATCCTACCCCCGAGACTTCTTCCAGATTTCAGCGAATTACCATGGGAATATCCACTTAACGATTGGTCAAAATACTGCCAATACCTGGTGGAAGTCTCCCGGGGATTATCACGTCATCCAGTTGAGTTTGTCAATCTTAATGGCGTAATTTACGCCATTAAGGAAATGCAGCCCGGATTGGCTGAAATCGAATACAATCATCTGCTTGCCCTGGAAAAGATGCGACTGCCATCAGTAAACGCAGTTGGACATGCTGTTTCCAATCCATCTGCGGGAGAGAGAAGTATCCTAATCACCCGCTACCTTGATCAATCTCTTCCTTATCGCTCCCTTTTTATGAGCAGAAGTTTATCCGGATACCGGGATCATTTATTGGATGCCATGGCGGGTTTATTGGTTCAGCTCCACCTCTCCGGGGTTTATTGGGGGGATTGTTCATTGTCCAATACTCTCTTCCGAAGGGATGCTGGTGCACTGCAAGCTTACCTGGTGGATGCAGAAACAGTTGAACGTAATCCTGGACAGCTCGCTCCAACACTACGCCATCATGACCTTCAAATTATGGAGGAGAATGTGGCTGGAGATCTGGGGGATTTATCTGCACAGAACTTGTTGATGGATGGCATACCATTGGATGATACCAGTGCTTCAATTCGCATCCGTTATCAGAACCTCTGGGAGGAGATCACTCGCCAGATCTTTGTTACTCCAGATGAGAAGTATCGCATCCATGAACGGATCCAGGCAATCAATTCATTGGGCTTTTCAATCGGTGAAGTCCTTTTAGAGCCGGGCGATAGTGGAGATAAACTCAGTTTTCAAGTGGTGGTGACGGATCGCAGTTTTCATCGTGATCAGCTGCTAGGATTGACAGGTATCGAAGCAGAGGAAATGCAGGCGCGCACAATGATGAATGAGATTCAAGAACTCAAAGCCACCCTATCCCATACCCACAATCGGAGTACACCTCTCAGCCTGGCAGCCTACAATTGGCTGCATGATTTATATCTTCCCACATTGACAAGATTGCAGCTGTTGATAGACCGCGCGGGCGATTCTGCCGAACTCTACTGTCAGGTGTTAGAACATAAATGGTATTTATCTGAGGCGGCTCAACACGATGTTGGACACCAGGCCGCAGTTGAAGATTATATGCAAACCATCAATCCAAGCTAAATCCGCATTAAAAAACTTGCATTACAGTTAGATTCGCTTGCGGTTCTCCTACCCCTCCCATACAATCGCAGTATGCCTAGCGTGCAGAACGTGATGATTGCGCGTCCCCGCCAGCAGTGGGGGGACAAAATCAACCTGGGAATACTAATAGGATTCCAGGTTCTGGCCGTCGTTGTGCTCATCAGCGTTCCGTTTTTAATGGAAAATTGGCTGCAGGGTGAACCACAGTTTTCTGCTTCAAGCCGCTGGTTGTACTTCTATATACCCTATTTACTCGGTTTGATCTTCATTACGAGCAGTATTTGGGTGTTCAGCCAGCGCAGGACCGATGCAATCGGTCAAATATACTCTCTATTCGCAACTGCCACAGCTATAAGTCTTTTTTGTTTATTCGACGCGTATACGACCCAACGCCTACTTTCAATTTGGGTGGTTTCTGTCGCGCTATCTGGCGGTGCCTTGATTAACCTGGCATTGATTTATCCGGAGCAGGCCAGGGTAAATTATCAGCACCCCACTTCGCGCTACGTGGGATATCTGCCGTCGGCGGTTCTCATCCTATTGACCTTCTTCATCCAGTACTTTTCAGGATACAGCTTTGATTTTGCCACAATCCTATTCCTGGAACTGATCTTTATCACGCTGGCATTAATGTTCTTCTTCAGCTCAACCCTTATTCGCCGTTTTGGATCTCCTTCTCCAATGGTCAGAGAGCAGGCACGGCTGATATTATGGGGGTTTGGGATCTCATTCGGTCCACTGATAATCTGGTTGCTGGTAAGCCTTTTTCGAGCAAAGGTCCAAATATCTCCCCCTCTGTTTATCTCCATGAGTGCTTTCCCAATCTTTCTAACCTACGCGATATTAAGGTATCGCACATTGGGAACAAAAACCTTGCTTAAACGGGGCATCATTTATGGAACTTTATTGGTATTTATCGCAGGGAGCTATGCATTATTAGTCAGTGGATTGAGTTTGCTTGCAGGATCCCGGTTGGAGAACAGCCATCCTTTAATGGTGGGTATGGTTGTATTTCTGATTGCACTGGTTGTTTATCCGTTGAGAGTGAGTCTCCAAACGCGGGTTGACGCAGCCTTTTTCAGGGGAGGCGAAATCTACCAGACCAGCCTTCAAAATTTCGGCCATGAGCTAACCCGGATGACTGATTTCGAGGGCATACTCCATTTACTGAAAGATTATATTGATGGATCCCTTTCACCTTCCAGGGTTTACATTTATACAATTGATGAATCGAATAATTATTATATCTCTGCAGCCAATGCCGATGGTACCCAGGGCAGCGATATCCATTTTGCGCGCAGTGGTGCCTTGGTTGATTTACTGACCAAGCAGGCCAGCACAATTTTCATCGGTGATAACAGCAAGATGCCGGAGGACTTGCTGGTCGACCAGGCTCGTATAGCTGTGCTTCAGGCGGAATTATTTGTACCCATTTTAGGCCAATCAGGAATGATTGGGTGGTTGGCTTTAGGCTCACGCCGTTCAGGTGAACCTTATTCGACGCACAATATTCATTACCTGGAATCTTTGTGCGACCAAGCCTCCCTGGCTTTAGAAAGATCACAGGTTGTTTCAGCACTTGAACGCCGCATCCATGAAATGGATACCATTACCAGGGTTGCTGAGGAGATCAATCAGAAACTGGCACTTGATGATCTGCTGGATATGTTCTATACAGAGACTCACAGTCTGGTGCCGACGGTTGATTTTCGGATTACATTGAGATCCAGTCCCAGCGAAGATTTCCACCATGTTTTCTATATTTCAGATAACAAGCGCTCTATTCGGCGAGAAAATCAACCTATCCTGGCAAAACACAGTCTCGAGACAGTTGTTATCCAAAGCCAGTTTCCTATTGTCACAGTCGATTATGTTGGGGAATGCCGACGGAGGGGGATATCTGCTGAATCAAAAGAAATCCATGCCTGGATGAGTGTTCCCCTCAATGCAGGATCAGAAACGATAGGGGCTGTCTGTGTTGGCAGCCGCGATCCCGCTGTAATTTACACTCCCGAACAGGTAAATTTACTCCAGGCAGTTGCAGATTTAGTCGCTGGTGCTATTGTAAAAACCCGCTTGTTGGATGAATCTCAGAAACAGGCGCACCAGATGGCAACACTGAATGAACTCACGCGCAGCTTGACTTCCACACTTGAACTCAATCCTTTATTGAACCGAATCATGGAAAGCGCGGTTGAAATATTGGATTGCGAAGCAGGCAGCCTGTTGTTGATCGATGAAAAAACCGGAGAATCCGTGTTTGAGGTCGCCATAGGACCAGTCGGATCGGATCTAAGAGGGAGGCGTTTGCCCGCAGGTGTTGGGCTGGTAGGCAAAGCGGTGCAGACCAAACAGGCAATCATTGAGAATGATGTGCGCAGGAGTGAGCATTGGTTCAACGCTGATAAAAATACAGGCTTTTCAAGTAAAGACTTGCTGGTCGTGCCACTTGTGGTTAAGGATCATGTAATTGGTGTGTTGGAGGTCCTGAATAAAAAAGATGAGTCACCTTTCAATCACAAAGATTTAGAATTATTGACCGCTTTTGCAGGTCAAATGGCCGTGGCGATCGAAAATGCCCGTCTTTATACCCAAACTGATCAGGCTTTAGCTGCCCGCGTTGACGAATTATCAATAATGCAGCGAATCGATCAAGAACTAAACGCGAGCTTAGATTTTATGCACGTGATGTCAATAACCCTCGAAGCGTCCATGCGGCACTCCCGGGCTTCAGCTGGCTTGATCGGCTCACTGGAAAATGGTGGATTGCGGGTGATTGCTGCACAAGGATTTCCTTCTGAGACAATGGAAGTTGGGGGTGTGTTGAAAGCCGATCAGCTTCCAGGACTTGAAGAGGCATTAAACGTGGAGAATGCTCAACCAGTGATGACCAGCATTACGAAATCTGAGCTCACTGATGATAGAGATGATGCTTCGAAATCGGGCCAGGATGGCAGTCAACTATTGAGTTTGATGCCCGATACTTCAGGTCAAATCCTGATCCCAATCCAACGTGAATCTGAGGTGATCGGAATCATCTTCCTGGCAAGCACAGAAACCTCTGGTTTCACCGATGAAAACGTTGAATTTCTGTCCCGTTTAAGCGACCATGCTGCAATCGCGATCTCAAATGCCCAACTCTATGCTGAAGTCCAAGCTGCAAATAAAGCCAAGAGCGAATTTGTTTCTGCCGCCGCTCACGAGTTGAAAAATCCACTGACTTCGATCAAGGGTTATAGTGATTTGCTGGTGGGTGGGTCTGTCGGTCCGGTCAGTGAAGGACAGGCAAGCTTTCTGGCTACGATCCGGTCGAATGCAGAACGGATGCGTACTTTAGTATCTGATCTACAGGATATAACGCGCATCGAAGCAGGCCAGCTGCAGCTTCAATTTGCCAGCGAGTCCCTGGAGGGTATAACTCAAGAAGTGGTCACATCTTTGGATACGCAGATCGACGAAAAAGGACAGCAGCTGGTGATTCGGGTAGCAGAGGATTTACCGCTTGTATGGTGCGATGTTAATCGCATGGTTCAGGTTCTCACCAACCTGGTCAGCAACGCCAATAAATACACACCAAATGGCGGTCAAATCGAGATATTGGCTTCGCAAATTGATGCACCCAAGGAATCTGAGGATAGGAAACAGATGGTCCGAGTCTCGATTGTCGACAATGGCTTTGGCATCAGTCCAGATGATCAGAAGAAGATCTTTGAGCAGTTCTTCCGGTCAGAGGATAGCCAGGTGCGAGAAACAACGGGAACTGGACTTGGATTAAGTATCACGAAAAAATTAGTGGAAATGCAGGGGGGCGAGCTATGGTTTGAGAGTGAACTCGGGCAGGGGACAACCTTTCATTTCACGATACCAATTACTGATCACAATTGATTTTATAAAATATTTAGAACCTGTTTTGCTGCCATAAT
>JALHTN010000197.1 GCA_022865865.1 Anaerolineales bacterium | reverse complement strand
GATCGAATGATCCTGACTGATGGCCATCAAGGACTGATAGCGCCCTTTGGGATCCGGAAGCGTGATCGTGAGTGGAGAACTCAGATCGAACACGCCGAATGAGTAGAGCGTGTCCCGGTTGCCCCGCACGGTAACCTGGTTGGCTACGTCGTAGGGCTTCCGGCTATGGGCAAATTTTCCAAAGCAGTTGAAGCTCTCGATGTAGCCTTTAAACTGAAAATCCGATTCGGCACGGACGTAATTATGCGCGGTGACCTGAACTTGTTTTAGACTTGATTGCGTATTCATACAAAATCTCCTTTTGGTTATTTACTTTCAAGTGAGTCCGGTTTCAAATTGGATATTTGGCGGACATATAGGTTGATGATTGGTTTGGCGCTAGCGCCGTGCTCCAGGATGCAAATATCAGGGTGGGCGGATCGGTTAAGCACTCATAAAGGTAACCTTCCTTTTTATATTCAGGACAGCCTGATCCCCAGGAGCAGGCCGTCCTGAACAACCCATGGGCCAAAAACTTGAAAACCGCCAAATACCCTATTTTATTTTCTCGATATCCTCAATCTTCCAGCTTCCATCGAACAGTCGAGGCTGGGGCCCGTAGAGTCGAAAAGCCACCCAAAATGCCTCGCCAGTAGGAATCCAGTTCGACTCCTGCCCTGCCGGTGCATTCGGGGCGAAGTAGAGATCCACGGATCCATCGTCGTTGACTTTCAGGCTGTCCTTCTCCAGCGACGAGATGCCAACGCGCTCCGAACCCACGATGAATCCATGCGTGGCAAAGCTGTATGCAATGGCCGACCAGAAGTCTCCTGCCGGCGTGTCTGCCGGAACGTTCATCTTGTAGGTAGATGTGCCATCCAACAGTCTGCCTTCGCTGTCGTAGAGACTCGTGAGGTAGAAGCTTCCACCTCCCAACATTTTGCCGAAGGTCTGCATTAATTCAGCAAAGACCTTGTAAAGTTCGGAGGGATTGGGAGTCGCAAAATTGAGGTGGTCTTCAACCGACGTTAGTGTTGGATGTTGTTCAGCAGCAAGCCCCTGCGATTTCCATCTCCCTTGGAGGGAGAGGGGTCGGGTGTGGGTGATCATAGAAAACCCGCTCATTCGTGATAGCAACCTCTACTAGCTCACCTACTCCTGTTGTTCAGGACGTTCGAGAAGGACTTTGTCATCCCCGATTTCAGCCTCGATGAGGGCGTTGAGCTTAGTGTTCATATTTGCCAACAGCGTTTCATCGTAATCAGGATTGTCAGGGTCAGCGAGATTATTCACCTCGTCAAGGTCATTCTGCAGATCGTAGAGCGCCACATCATTATTCGTCAGCAGTTCTTCCACCGATCCCGGAAGATTGTAATTCGCCATACCGAAGTAGCGGATTAACTTGAAGCGACCATCGAAGACACCACGGAAAAATTCACGGTTCTCCAAATTGGGTTTCTCCATATCATCCAACCTCTTCAAGAACTCTTCTCCGCGATGGAATTCCATTCCGGCCTCGGCCGCAGCCACATCCAGCACCAGAGGAGCATTGCGCGCCAGCCACTCCCCATCGATGGTCATGATCATGTCATAGGTGTAGAGGGATCCTTTTCCTGGATTCTCTGAGCTGCCTCGGGGACCAACCGACTTCGGATCCTTAACCGCCCCCGATAGATCACACCCCTTAAGGAACGGGTAGCGCTGCTGCCTCTCACTCTCTGAAAGACCGGCATAAGCCAACATCGTAGGCACCAGATCGAGGTGAGAACCCACGGCTTCCGTCTTCACCCCGCCAGGTTGGTGTGGATCGACGACAACAAATGGTACATTCACCGTTTCTCTGAAGGCCACACTGCCCTTCTGTCGCAGATGATGCGCGCCACCCATCTCGCCATGGTCTGAGGTAAATAGGATGATCGTATTCTCAGCCTGACCGCTCGCATCGAGTGCATCGAGCACTGCGCCTATGTGCCGATCTACATCCATCATGCAGTTGATGTAGTAATTGATATGGTTGTGCCACATGTCCTCCCGTTCCAACGGAATCTTGCCGTACATCCCGTCAGATGCGACCTTGTAATTCTGGACCGCTTGAGGATGGTGAGAAAGATCGTCTGAAAACGATGCCGGCAACTCGGTTGGCCACTTTTGTTGGTAAAGAGGATTATCGGGCGCACCAAAGATGGGGAACATCCCCCGCACCTGTACCATCTCTTCATCATCCGTGTCAAAATACATGACGTCATGGGGGTTTACAAAATTCACAGCCAGGAACCAGGGTTGGGATTCCCCACTTTCCGAATCGCGGCTATTCAACCAGCCTATCGCTTCGTCTGCGACTTTCGGATCTTTCGTGAAACCATCAAGCGGGCCGCCTTGCACCTCACCCCAATCCTGGAAATCGGAAAAGCCATAAGGTTCTAACGCATCCTTTGTGTCCCCCTCCTGGAGCTCAGATTCATGCCATTTGCCCTTGTAGGCGGTGTAGTAGCCCAGGTCGCGCAGCATATGACCGATGGTGGGCAAGGTTTTAGGATCAGTGCTCATATCCTCGATCCAGGCGAGGTTGGTGTTATCGAACATCTTCGTGAAGGGTGTGTGCTGTCCGGTCCACATCACTGAGCGGGAGGGGGTACACACCGTGGTGGTGACCTGTTGATTGTTGAAAGTCACACCCTGAGATCGCAAACGATTTCGGTTCGGTAAATTAACCCCTTCTGGTATGGACTGATGGGCAAATTCCTGATCTACGACAATCATCAAGATATTGGGTTTATTCTTCATGTTTTTCTCCTTCAACATAAGATTTGATTAGTATACCAAAGTGAAACTTACTTGAGAAATCGTATCAACCAACTTGGTATCGGAATAGTTGTCAAGTGACAATACTCCTAGCTAGTCTCGGTCGCAAATAACGAAAAGACTTCAATTACCGCGCGACCAAGTCACGTAGTTCAATATGCATTCTTGCCCCTTGGAGATTCGAACTCAACCTTAGTTTTATCTCCAGGTACATCTAGGACTCGAACCATAATAGTATGATTTCTAGTCAATAGAGCCTACCTCAATCCCCAATTGATCTAGCTTACCCCTTTGCTGAAATCGTAGAGAAGATAAAAACTGCTCGACAGAGATGTCAAGCAGTTGGTTATCGATTTGTGGTCGGAACAGGACTCGAACCGCCTTCCCTATCGTTTTATGGCAATAAACCTTCAATGGGGGTAATAAGATTTGAACTCACAAACAAAATAGTTGTTCGGCAATTTTCTCAGGAAGGTTATTGATGTAGTATTTTAGCTGAAACCATAATAATAGGTCCAAAAAATAATAATCATTTTCTCACTACAGTTCAACCTGTGCCAATAACTGAAAACTTAGAGAGCATTCCGCTAATGAACGCAAGGTAAAGATGCAATGGGTTGCTTCTCGTATTAATCTCAGGTACACAAGTAAATTCTATCTTGAACGCGAAGAACAAAAATTTAACAGAAAATATTTCGGCACATTTGAGTTTCAGGTGTGAGAATCTATGTTCTACGATTGCAGGATTGGTTCAGATACCCTCGATCAAGTTGTTGCTAATTCTACTTGTTCGGCAATCCATTGGACACGATCGATAAGGTTATCTGTCATCACTGCATCTGCTATACCCAAAATGATCGGCCGTCCTTCAACCATCAACAGCAAAGATTCGATAAAATTTCGGAATTCATCATCCGCCACTCGTTCCTCCAGATAATAAGAAGGGATCCCACCCCAGATCAAAGGGCTGGTTTCCCAGGAGGTAATGGCTTCTTCAAATGAACAACCAGTCATTGGGGCTGGTGTGAATGATTCGCAAACATCCAATCCGCTTCCAGCTAATTGCGGGACCAGATTTTTCAGATTTCCATCCGTATGACTGCCGAGTTTCTTACCCTGACCATGCAATATGTCAGCGTACTTCTGATAACTTGGCAGCACAAATTTTTGGAATAAATTTGGATTTGTCATAACACCATCTAAATTATCGACAAACTCAATATATGGGTAGTCAAAACCGGAAAGGTTATTTAACATATCGATGGTCTGCTGGTCAATGACTGCCATCAACCGATTAATGAGCTCTGGTGTGTAATGCAAGCCAAGAAAGCAGGCTATTTCTCCCATAGCATCGATTAGTACAGACTGGAATGGCACACGATTTAATGTTGGCACCAGGAATCCTGTACCACCCAGTTCTTCAGCCTTTTTATAGAATTCCTCAAAATTTGGCACAAATTCGGAGTGCTCAATAATATATTCATAAATCTTGAAGTCGTCTGGATCAGTAATTGGATGCTTTATTAGCTGTGGGCGGGTGGTTCCAGAAATAAGGCTTCCTTCAATCATTCGATGTGTACAAACAAGTGTTCCTCGAGGGGTAATCAGCTCGGTGATCGTTTCTCCAATCCGGTCGACTGGGATCATGCCCCACAAATCTGGAAAAAAATCGATCACGGGTTCATACTCGTGCAGGATTTTATGTCCCTCATGATACATAAGCAATTCTAAATTTCTATACTTAAATGCACATGGGGACATCCATTCTTCTTGTCCAAAACCGATTGATTGATGTACTTCTGCAAGGCTCATTCCAGTGTAATTCTCTGGAATTTTATTTTGGTAAGTCAATCCGCGATGCCAAAAATCCATTCTACTGATAAAGGGAATACGGTCTGGTGTAGTGCCATTAAGTACAGCGATCGCTCGTTCGTTTATATTCATTTAAACTATAGGTCTCATCAAACTTTATAGGAGCTCTCATCTGATTGTGTGATTTGCAAGGATCATCACCACTTCAATAAAAGACGACCAGGTGAAAAACCATGGTCGTCCTTTTTCCTTGAAATGCGTGGTTTTCTCTCAGATTCGATAGCGATCCCTGGTTTGATTTAGCTTGATAATTTCATCGCTTTAAACTTCTCGACCTGTTCTTTAATCGCTCGTTCTACAGGTAGGCGCTCCATACTGGTCGCGCCATAGAAGCCATTTATACCGGGCATAAGTTTCATGGCTTCTTCCACATTCTCAGGTTCATCAAAGGGACCGCCGTGACAAATCACGAGGATGTCTTTACGAATCGCGCGGGCAGCCCCCGCAATACGCATTGTAACATCAGCAGCTTCTGTCAAAGTCATCGCTGCGGTTGCGCCGATCGTTCCTCCAGTCGTCAAGCCGACATGAGCAACGATCATATCCGCGCCGGCTTTCACCATCGCCTGTGCCTCGTCCTCCGTGAAGCAATACGGGGTGGTCAACAGGTCCAATTCATGGGCCAGATGTACCATTTCCACTTCTTTGTCATAACCGAGGCCGGTGGCTTCCATATTTTCGCGCATAATGCCATCGAATAACCCAACGGTGGGGAAATTCTGCACGCCGGAAAAACCAGTCTCTTTAACCTGCTTCAGGAATTGCGGCATCAGCCGGAACGGATCGGTAGCGTTTACACCAGCCAGTACAGGCGTATGCTTGATTATGGGCAGGACTTCAGCAGCCATTTCCATCATCACGCTATTCGCATCACTATAAGCAAACAGCCCCGTGAGCGATACACGCCCCGCCATTCGGTAGCGTCCGGTATTATAGATAACAATCAGATCAATGCCGCCAGCTTCTTCACTCTTAGCTGATATACCGGTTCCAGCACCACCGCCAATAATGGGGATGCCCTGACTGGCTTGTTCATTAAGTTTCTTAAGAATTTCACTGCGTGGGATTGCCATATTCAGCCTCCTTTTGATAGCATATCTAATAATTTTAGTGCAACTTGTCCTGAAAATTCGGGGTCATTCACGTCCTTATCGACCACGATGACGGGTATCTCTGGGCTTATTTTACTCTTTAAACTATCAACAAAAGCTTGATCCGCTTCCGGCCACCAGAAAAGTTTACCGGGTAGGTCTAATTCTGAAAAGCCTCCCATAGGAACGAAGACCACAACAGGACCTTTCGCAGCATTGAGCTTGCCTGCAAAAATTTCACCCATCTGCTTATTTTCTTCAGGGGTCGTACGCATTAACGTGACGTTGGGATTCCATTCGTAAAATAAACGTTCCTTATATTTTTCTGGGACCGTATCGGGCGCCCAAAAATTGCACATGTCGATGCATGCTGGTGTGACCACTTGTGGAATCCCTGCTTTACCTGCTGCGTCCAGTCGCTCGTTTCCAGCACTCAGGACACCACCACAAATTTCATCTGCCCATTCTGTGGTTGTCATATCCAGCACACCGGTGATGAATCCACTGTCAATCAACATTTCCATGGTTCTGCCACCTGTACCGGTGGCATGAAAGACAAGCACCTCATAACCATTCTCTTCTATTATTTTACGGGCGTTTTCGACAGCGCGGGTTGTATTTCCAAACATGGTTGCAGCCACGAGGGGTTTTTCATCAGTTTGCTTTTCAACCTCCCCAGTGACCATCCCGCAGATAGCACCCGCCGCATTCGTAAAAATCGTTCTGCTGATGCGGTTCAATCCAGCTACATCAACAATGGAAGGAATCATGATG
>JALHTN010000196.1 GCA_022865865.1 Anaerolineales bacterium | reverse complement strand
GTTTTATCCGATCCTTATCTATCAGAGACCTTGAATCGTCTAAGAGAAATTGATCCTTACTGGGATTCCATTGATCAACAAGATTTGAGGCAAATGTTGGAAGCAGAATGGCGAAATGCTGGCCTTTGGCTATTGAGTGCTAATGCGGATACCCAGGCGAGGGCAGCTGATGCTGTTGAGACTTGGCGGGAGGTGATATTGAACCTCACGCAGGATACGATTGCAAGCTCACAAGATTTATTCAGTCTCGAATTAACTTTGCGCTCTTTGAACGATCAGCTCGTCGAAAACCAGCTTCATACGGCCGTGCTTGAAGATTCTTTGCTGATACTTGGAGATTATGCAAACGAGTTTTATGCTCAGGAACAGGATGCCCTCACATCGAATCAAGTCCATCAGGAATTATTTGCTGTAGCGACTCAACTTGCTGAACTTCTCCCTGGAGACCAGCAAGTAATAATTAATTTTCCAGAACAGGATTCACTTGCGGGAGACTACCTTACTTGGATAGAGCAAACAATACCCCAGGTCAAGGACCAAATCCGTTCTCTGCAAATGGAAAATGACTTATTAATCGAAGAAATTTCAAATGTGTCTTCACAATGGGAGGCATCGTTACAGGAAGCCCAAGGTCTCGCGGCTACATTAAGGTTAGAAAATCGGCTAAATACACAGCCAGAGGTCAGGCAGATCAGATCATATGGATTAGCTGCTTTGATAGGCTCAATGGTGGGATTGCTGCTTTGGATTGTGGTTTTCCTGGTTCAAGTTACGCGTAAAGAGTATCAATGATGGATCGTTGGTGGTCTATGGATAGGAAGAATTTAATAAGCACCATCTCGAAAATTTGTTGGATTCTTTTCCTAATTACAATTCCTATCAGCAGCTTCCCCTTTTTTCCTGGGAATATCGGCGGCGGTACACTTGTACGTCCTCTATCAATTTATCCTTTGATAATTTTGTTAATTCTGGTCATCCTGCCGCGTTTCTTCTCCAAACCTATGCCGAAAACGCTGCTCTCATTTCTACCATTTGTCGTGGTTGCACTGATCAGCTCGCTCATAGCGAGTTTCCAGGGCATTGAAGCCCTTCAAGGTGTATCTGCATTGGCGCGCACTTTCCGAGCGCTGGTAACTTTAGGGGTGGGGGGAGCGATTTACTTACTGGTGACACTCTGGCCGGAAAACGATGATGATTTAAAATTATCTTTGCGTTGGCTATATATAGGGTTCTCATTGGCCTTATTCTGGGGCACACTCCAAACCATCTATGTGGTTAATTTCTCACCACGCTGGTTTGACCTGATGAGTGCTGCTCAAAGATATATCTCCATACGAAAATTATTCACCAATCGAGTTTCTGGGCTGACATACGAACCCAACTGGTTCGCCGATCAGATCAGTTTTTTGCTGCTCCCCTGGCTTTTAGCTGCAGTGCTTTCTGGATACTCAGTATTTAAATGGCGCTGGCGCTGGGTGACGATTGAATTATTACTTTTAGGATGGTCGTTGGCAGTGCTGCCGTTCACATTCTCTCGCGCTGGATTGCTGGT
>JALHTN010000195.1 GCA_022865865.1 Anaerolineales bacterium | reverse complement strand
GGCATATTTGGTGGCAAAGACCTCAGCAAGGAATTTCCGGATTTAGGGCAAAGTGCATTGTATTGTGTGACGGAAGTTCACTGCCAGGCAGATATCGATCGCCTGGTAGAAACTCTGGCGGAGGTGACGCAATGAACATGGAGATTGGAAAAAAACCAGCGGTCCGACGTTTTCATCAAGCCAGATGGGATGAACCTATCATCTTCGAACTCAGCCAACCAGGCCAGCGAGGGGTGCTGGTACCAGAAGCTGAAGAAGATCTTCTCCAGCAAGTTGGTGATGTTAGCGCTTCTCTCCCTGAGGTGATGCGAAGGAAGATACCCCCCAATCTACCCGAGATGGCTCAACTGCAAGTGTTACGGCACTTTATACGCCTGTCACAGGAAAATTTAGGAGTTGACCTTAACATCGATATTGGACAGGGAACCTGCACAATGAAGTACAGCCCGAAGGTTAATGACCAGCTAGCCAGTTCATCTAAGGTGGTTGACCTGCACCCACTGCAGCCAGAATCTACGGTGCAGGGTATTCTGGAAGTGATCTACCGGCTGGAGGAATTCTTTAAGGAAATCTCCGGATTGGATCGATTCACGCTTCAACCAGGCGCTGGTTCAGCCGCTATTTATGCCAACGTATCAATGATGCGCGCCTACCATGCGAAGAATGGTGAAGCGGAACAAAGGGACGAGGTGATCACCACCATCTTTTCTCATCCATCGAATGCTGCTTGCGCAAAAACCGCGGGTTATAAAGTGATCACACTTTATCCCGATGAAGATGGTTATCCCGACCTGGAGGCATTGAAAGCAGCTGTATCCGAGCGCACAGCTGCATTGCTGATCACCAATCCGGAGGATACGGGCATATTTAATCCCAAGATCGCGGAATTTGTTGATACTGTGCACAATGCAGGTGGTTTGTGCTCGTATGATCAGGCGAATGCGAACGGCATCCTTGGGATTACCCGGGCGAAAGAAGCGGGGTTCGACTTATGTCATTTTAACTTGCACAAGACTTTCTCAACACCCCACGGATGTGGTGGACCTGGTGCGGGTGCCAGTGGTGTTACCAACGATTTGGCGCGCTTTCTCCCCTTACCGACTGTTGAACATGATGGTGAGAAATATTACCTCGACTACAACCGACCTGATTCAATTGGAAAGATCAGATCCTTTTATGGTGTTCCCCAGAATATACTGCGTGCTTATGCCTGGATCATGAGCCTTGGCGCAGAAGGATTGCGCGAGGCAGCAGAGATCGCCGTGCTGAATAATAATTATTTGATGAGCAAGGTGCTGGAGATCCAGGGGGTGAGCGCACCATATGCGCCTGGAAAAAGGCGGATCGAGCAGGTACGCTACAGCTGGGAAGAACTATATGAACAGACTGGCGTCCACTCAGAAGAGATCGGTATCAGAGTGGCAGATTTTGGAACCCATTACTGGACAAGCCACCACCCATTTGTAGTGCCAGAACCGATGACTCTCGAACCAACTGAATCGTACTCGAAGGCAGATTTGGATGAATATGTTGCCATCCTAAAGCATATCGCTGAAGAAGCACGCTCTAATCCTGAAGTTATCACATCTGCGCCGCACAACAGCACAGTCCACAAAACGGATCACGAGGTGCTTGATAATCCCAAAACTTGGGCAGTGACCTGGCGAGCATACCAGCGTAAGACTGGGCAAGAACAGGGCTGATAGGTGTGGTCCCCAATTTCAAGAATGTCATCTGAAGTGAAACGTTTGGGGTTGATCGTCAATCCTATCGCTGGGATTGGTGGTAGGGTAGGCTTGAAAGGCAGCGATGGGGTTGATATCCAAAAGCGCGCCTTGGAATTGGGGGCTGTACCACGCGCGGGTGATCGAGCTGCCCAGGTTCTGCGGGTTCTGGGTCAGAAAACCAAGGATTTGGAGATTCTCACACCTCCCGGTGAGATGGGAGCAGATGTTGCGAGAAATGCTGGTTTCAAACCACAAGTCATAGGTAGCATCACCCCAGGGGAAACTACACCTGAAGATACCATTCTGGCGGCCACCGCGATGTGTGACTCGCAGGTCGATCTCCTGGTTTTCTCCGGCGGTGATGGTACTGCACGGGATATTTATCGAGGTATTGGAGACCATATTCCAGCATTAGGCATACCAGCCGGGGTCAAGATTCAATCTGCAGTTTTCGCAACCCATCCTCGTGCTGCAGGTTACCTGGCCGCGTTATATCTAAGCAATCGATCGCCTAACCTTAGGGAAGCAGAAGTTGTTGACCTGGACGAAGAAGCTTACCGGCAGGGCATCATCGCTACCCGCTTGTATGGATACTTATTGGTTCCAGATCACAGCCGCTTGCTTCAGAACAGCAAAGCACCCACGCCTGCCTCTGAGAATGTCCAGATGGAAGCCATCGCCTGGGATGTTGTTGAAAATATGCTGCCGGACTGGTTTTATATATTAGGACCTGGCACTACAACCCGCGCGGTCGCAAATCGCCTGGGATTCAAGAACACATTGGTGGGTGTGGATGTGGTAGCCCAAGATAAGCTGGTGGCACTGGACGTGAACGAGCAGCAACTCTTGGCATTGATAGAATCTGCTCCCGCCCGGATCGTGATTACACCGATTGGAGGACAGGGATTTCTCTTCGGGCGCGGTAACCAGCCTATCAGCGCAGAGGTGATCAAGCAAATTGGTCGGGAGAACCTTCAGGTGATTTGTACGCCAGGTAAGCTGCATACTTTTGGGGGTCGACCGCTGATGGTGGATACCGGGGATATAGATTTAGATGCCCAGTTATCCGGGCATATATCCATAATAACTGGATACCGGGAACGGGCAGTTTATCGCATAGGGAATTGAGGAGGTCGTATGAAGCAATTAATGGGCAAGAGCGCCATCATCACCGGAGGCGCTTCCGGGATTGGCCGTGCCACTGCAGAGCTTTTCCTTGAGCAGGGTGCATCAGTAGTTATCGCTGATATCAGCGCGGTTGACGGACAAAAACTTGTGGATGAGATGCGTGCGAACGGGGGTGAGGTAATTTTTGTGCATTGTGATGTGACAGTATCGGGAGATTGTCAAAAAGTGGTACAGGCAGCCAGCGATCGGTTTGGTAAGTTAGACATATTATTTAATAATGCGGGCGTGATTCGACGTAACGATATTCTCGAGACCACTGAAGCAGAGTGGGATCGGGTCATGGCGGTCAATACCAAGTCGGTGTTCCTGATGAGCAAGTATGCTATCCCGAAAATGGTAGAGGCAGGTGGGGGTGTAATTATCAACGTTGGGTCCGGTTGGGGGATGAAAGGTGGCAGCAAAGCTGTTTCCTATTGTGCATCCAAAGCAGCCGTGGTGAATATGACCCGCGCGATGGCCATCGACCACGGACCGCAAAATATCCGCGTGAACTGTGTCTGTCCTGGGGATACTGACACACCGATGCTGCGTGGGGAAGCTGAGCAGCTGGCTCAAAATGAATCGTCCTTCATGGCCGATGCGGCCGAACGACCGTTGGGGCGTTATGGGGAACCCATTGAGGTAGCCCAAGCCGTTCTATTCCTGGCCAGTGAGGCTTCCAGTTATGTCACTGGTGCTGCGCTGGTAGTGGATGGTGGGGGGATAGCTTAAATCAATTTGATTAAATTATGTCTTGCATCAATTCCGTTCCGAGACTTAGGAGCGATTAGATCATTCGTGTTGTAAAACGCACAATAGTATTTGTCTAATATGGAGAGAGTTCAATTGTGTAAACTCCGGCATGGTCAATTCTCTCCTGGTTGTCGATACGAGTGATGATTATACCGAGCTGGTTGAAATCTCCCAGCTCTATCTTTGGGATATTGATTGCTAATCGTTTTACTGTTTTGGATGAAGAGCCATCTCCACTTGTTAAAATTGGATTTGTCACTGGGGAGATTTTCCCTGCACTGTGTTGGTTGCTGATCATGATGACATGCATCGCGAATTCAGTTTGTACGTCACCGGGACTTTCCAGTTCGAGGATGAGAGACTTCCCATTCGTTATACGGGCAAGATTTATCTCGATGAAATTTATTCCAAAACTGCTTTTTATTCCACCTGGAAAAGGTTGGTGGGTGCTGTCCAGGGTCAATCTATCACCAGTATAAGTGAATTCAGGGATGGGGAGATGGAGATACCCATGTACTGGATCATACATTCCGCAACCAACAGGTAATCCCGGATCCACGCAGCGCCCGTTCTCCAGGTTTAAAGAGTAGATGGCGCTGGCAAATTGAATTAGGCTATCCTTATAATCGTCGAATGGACAGGTGGCTGTGGTTTGAATCGCAAGATCCATGATACCAGGCAGGTGTTCAACGAGGTCGTTGGATGATTGGATATCCACGAACTCTTGGGAAAAGAGCAAAGACAAGGCATTACTCAATGATCTAAATAATATATATAGTAACACTGGTGAAGAGTACTGCCCCAATACGGGTACTATCCCGGAATATACTGGTCCGTGAGACGACCCGTAACTAACAACCATAAAGGGGTGGCAGCTTCTCTTAATCCACCCCAATCACGACGGACGGGGCACATCCTAGTAGCCCGTCCGGCTTTTTGAAGGGTAGTGTTTCATTTATTGGATGCGGGATCAGCAAAGAACGAGATTGCTTCGTCATTTCATTCCTCGCAATGACAGCTTAAGTTAACGTTATTGGTAAATTCCCGAATCATTTCCGGGACGAGCGAAGCCCTGTCGTTGGACGGACAGACGGGGGGGAAGCAATCCAAATCAATTTTAAGAAGGAGGGAACTGGAGAAAATCCAGTTCCCTCCCAATGGAGAAAAAATTTGAGATTCATAAAACAATGAATTAGCGATTTCCGGGTGGACAGCTGCTGCCCACCCTTTCCTTTTTAATATTAAGACGCCGGTGAGTTTAGCGGGGATCAACAATCCAACATGTTATTATTACCCCCATTGTGTTTCAATAAAAATTTCGCAAGACGGCAGGGTGAAGATGAGAAAACAGCGTGCGTTATTCGTAATACTTGGCTTACTGGTGGTTGTGAGCATTGCCGCGTGCCAGGGCGGAGATGAAACCCAGGAGGCCACGCCTGGAAGCGTAAACCAGCAGGAAGAAGTCCTGGTGGCAGACGAGCAAGAAAATGGTGAACCCGCCGCCCAGGAAGCGGTCATCTCCGGCGAGGGCGGCAGTGCCAGCCAGGGGGTTTACCAGGACCTGGCGGCCGGATTCACCGCTGAGGGCTTCCCCTACCGCGGCGATCCCCAGGCGCCAATCGTGCTCGAAGAGTTCAGCGACTACCTTTGCCCCTTCTGCGGGCGGCATTACACCGAAACCCTGCCGACCCTCATTGAAAATTATGTGGCAGGTGGACAGGTACAGTACATCTTCCGCGACATGCCGCTGGTCTCGCTGCACCCCAGCGCGCCGGTGGGTCACAAGGCCGCCATCTGCTCCGGGCAGCAGGGGGCTGATTTCTACTGGATGCTGCACGACCAGCTGTTCGCCACCCAATCCCAGTGGAGCAGCGTACCCGACCCGCTCACCTATGTGACCGCACTGGCTGAAGAAGCCGGTGT
>JALHTN010000194.1 GCA_022865865.1 Anaerolineales bacterium | reverse complement strand
TCCTGCGGGTTTATCTGCATGATAAACCCTACCAGCTGTCCGGTGCCAGTTTTGGGATTGCTGGACCGATCATCGGCGGGCGAGCCCGGGTCACTAACCTGGAGTGGGTAGTAGAAAATACCTCCATTAGTGAATATCTGGGTGGCATTGAGGTCAACCTGCTGAACGATCTGCACGCCATATCATCTGCTGTCCCAAACCTGAAACCTGCTGAAATAGAAATATTGATCCCGGGTGAACCTGTTTCGCAGGGGGCCATCGGGGTGATCGCCCCGGGCACTGGCTTGGGAGAAGGATTTCTGATGTGGAATGGCGAACGCTACCAGCCATTTCCCTCGGAGGGTGGACACGTAAGCTTCGGACCAGAGACGCCCTTGCAGCTGCAGCTGCTCAATTACATGGATCCCATCTTCGGGCATGTCAGCTATGAAAGAGTCTGCTCAGGAATGGGGATCGTAAATTTGTATGCTTTCCTGCGCGATAAGAAAGGGCTTGAGGAACCGGATTGGTTGGCAAAGCAGCTCGCCGAGGTCCCAGACCCAACCCCGGTCATCGCCCAGGCGGCACTCGAAAACAAAGCCGAGATCTGCACCCAGGCCATGGATCTATTTGTTTCCATCCTTGGCAGCGAGGCTGGCAACCTGGCCTTGAAAATTCTTGCTACAGGCGGTATCTACCTGGGGGGAGGCATTCCGCGGCGGGTCCTGCCCTTGCTGCGCGGCGAGACTTTCAAACAGGGTTTTCTAGACAAGGGACGCTTTACGGATATGCTGACCCGGGTGCCAGTGTATGTGATCACTCACCCGCACGCAGGTGTCTTTGGAGCAGCCTGCTTTGGTCTGCAGAACTAGAAAACGGTTGATTCCATGAGCGAGTTTGGTTTGCATGATTTCACTCTGTTCGACTTTTCAAGGGTAAGGTCAATAAAGATCTTTAGTGAGAGTAGGGATAACTCCTCGAAAATAATGAAAACCGGCAGATCTGCCGGTTTTCATTCGGATTCGATACACAGTTCTTAAAATCTTTGCAATCTATTTTTCCTTATTTACAGGCAATGCTATTTTCACTGGCGGGGTGATTTGATGTTTTACGAGCTGGTAAACAATCTTGACCGTATCCACTGAAATCACGATCATTGCAACGATAAACGCCAGGCGGAAGGCCTGCATGCCGATAACCAGCACCGCTTCCTGCTCTAATAACCCTTCAGACAGCGTATCCAGGAAGGACAGAAAGCCTCCTACTCCCTGTTCGGCTAACCAGGTGTTATGACCGGTGATCAACACATACAAGACATAAATGCTGAACAAATTTGTTGCGATTTTCGCCAGGCGGGTAGCGGTCTCCCACCGGCCGCGCCAGAGCAATACCACGTCTACCGCGATACCCACCAAAATTGACAGGATGATCAGGGGAATATAGCTGACAATCACAGGATTGAGCAGAACTTCCATACCAGGGCTGAGGACCACCCCGATTTTATCCGGCAGAAAGAGCAGGATTGCGATTATCACTAAGCTCATTGTGATCTCAAACACGGTGCCACCCCGGTTGACCGTATCTATCTGCTCAAACTGAGGCAGCTCGCGTGGATCCCATTCTTCATCATCAGCACCAGGTTTGACATCAAAGCGCTGGAGGATGGCAAACACGATCACGATGATGCCGAATGCGGTGAAAACACTGCCGATCATCTCCGAAAAGATATCCAACACTGATAATAAAGTCAGGACTTCCTGGTCAAAAACCACCGCAATCCCGAGCAGTACCAATTGAACGATGACAAACACGATCAGGGTAATGGCTACGACCATGCGAAACAGCGGGAAAAGGTTGGGACCGATCAGGTATTGCCCTTGCGGCCAGTAGGA
>JALHTN010000193.1 GCA_022865865.1 Anaerolineales bacterium | reverse complement strand
GAATGGTCCACTCTGTCGACCTGGGCGTGGATCGGTAAAAATTTCTGGATTTTTGCAGCGCGTTGGTGAAGTTGAGAGTGCACCATATACACAAGTTGTCAAATGACCATCCTCGTGAAGCAAATAAAGGTCATTTTGATTAACTGCCATGTCAATCGCATCCTGCAAGGGAGGAATCTGTTGATCGAAAAATAATCTCGGTGCCTGAGAAACATCCATGCCCCTGTAGATCCAAACAGCATTTGTTTGGGGGTCCAAGACGTAAAGGTCATTCCCATCGACAGTAATTTTGCGTGGGCTCCCCCAGTTGATATCAGGAGGTTCCAGTGGGGTTGCAACCGGAAGTTCTCCAGGAATACAGCGTAATAAATTCCCATTAGCGTCAATGCCCAAGATAGTGGCTTTGAGGTCATTCCCCTGAGGCATGGCAGCGATATCAACCAGGGAACCGATAATAAAACCGCCATAAGGACCGGGTCCACATTGAAAGGTAGTATCTAAACGGTAACCTTCATCCGTCAGGATGGCTCTCCCGACGACTCCATCGGTCCCATTCAGCATATATAAGCCATCATTCCGAGCTATGAGACGGATGATCTGAGCTGTCTCTCCAAGCTGGTCGATGATGGCTGGCCGAAAGTCGAGACGCTCGATACCATCCAGGGTATCCACAACCCCTTGAGCCTGTAAGCGCAGTTCCTGTGATTCGTCTGTGCTTTTATAAATTTCAGCGTTGTTCAGGTGGAGTAATGTTGCTTCCCAGGTCAACCTCTGCTCTTTGGGATCGGTCTTTGTCTCTGCGAGCTGAGCGGCTTCTTGAGCTGCAGCGATGTGGATGTTATATTGGGCTTCCCGACCCCGTTGGAAATAGACAAACGCGGCAATAGCTACAATTGTCAATGGCACAACAATAGCAGTAAATGCCATGGTTGATGGGGACAGGGTGAATATCCCCGAATCCGGCAGAATGCCCTTTAGAAATGCAACCAATCCAAGGTAGAGTTTAAGCAAAGCACTGGTGATCGTTTGAACGGCGCTTCTTCCTGTTGATCCGTTTTTGATTGGCTGTGCGATTGGTGTTTGATCTGCAGCTGGGGTTTGCGAGATCGCCACTGCTTCAGCGACCTTTTTGGGAGGAACAGTTTCCTCAGAAATTGGTGTACCAATATCTGGTTGTATCGGAGGAGCAAGCGTAGTATCTTCAGAGGTTTGAATAGCTTCGCTGGCAGGTTGGGCACCTTCAGTTGAGACAGTTTCAACTATACCGTCGGCCACAATCGCTGCTGCGGGAAGCGGGATTGGAATTGGTTTCGCCTGCTTAACGGGTCGCAGAAGTCGAAGCTCTCCGCTCCCGCTTTGGGCATGTACCAGGAAACTATCCAGTTCAGCTCCTGCTCTGGAGAGCAGCTTGCGGCGGAGACCCTCAGGTCCTTGTCCTTGAAAACTGCGCAATGAATCCAGTGTCCAGGATGCAGGAGATTGGATTGAAATGACCACCGCATCATTAATCTGTAATTCCTGCTGAGTAAAGCGGAGATGGGTGGTGCGGCTCAATCCCAGTCCATTGCCGGCTAAATTTAGATCTTGAATATGCTCAACCGAGGTGGATGTTAATAGGAAGGCATGCGAGAGTCCGGATTGAGCAATGGACAGGCGATTATCCCGGAGCACAATTTGGCTGAGATATCCAACTGCCTGGCGGCCAGTGCTTGAATTTCGAATATTTCGATCAAGCAGGTATTGGTTGAGGGTTTCTGCAACTGATCGCAATGCGGTGGTGACTGTGCCAGCTGTTTTGAAATATGTTTTCGCCAGGTTTACCAATATTTGGTCAACCTGATCGGGAGGCAGCGGTGCATTGCCATCCAGGAACAGGTGCAATATCAAACGATCACGTTTGCGGAAGCGCGCTGACTTTCTCGGCGAAGGGGCGACATATAAGCCCGGAACGTTGGGTTGTTCCTGGCCAGCTATGCGAGCTAACGGTAGAATGAGTAGGTCGATTGAATCTCCCATGGTGTTATGCAATCATTGTAATCGTTAATGGATTATTCATGAAAGTTGATTTTGTATGGTGCAAGACATATGCCGGAACTTGGTATTCAATTCACCATACATGAGCAGCTGCTCACCATGTTACTGATCTTGGCATACCAAGGCCTCCAATGCGCACCTGTTTGGGCTGGTCAGTCCAAATTCCCGGTATCTCTGTTCCGCATTTTGGGCAGTTCCCCTCTGGGGTCAAGTGGTAGCCCTGTATCACATAGCTGTAGCGTTCAATCAATGTCGTACTGCAATTTGGACAAATGGTGTTCTCGTATTCTCTTGTTCTACCTGGGATATTTCCGGCATATACATAATTCAAACCAGCCTCCTGGCCGATCTCTGCTGCCCGGATTAATGTATCCACAGATGTGGGGGGTGGTTCTGTCATTTTGTAATCTGGATGGAAAGCAGTGACATGCCAGGGTATGTCGCTTGAAACCGAAGCAATGAAATGACCTGCGTCCATTAATTCTTCTGTAGAATCATTGAATCCAGGTACAACCAGGGTGACGACCTCCACGAAGAATCCCAATTCCTGTGCCAGGCGGATTGAATCAAGCACATTGTTTAAGACGCCGCCCAGTTTGCGGTACTGGCGGTCCTGCATTGTTTTTAAGTCGATTTTATAACCCGTT
>JALHTN010000192.1 GCA_022865865.1 Anaerolineales bacterium | reverse complement strand
TGATCCAAAAAGCGCTGGTAATTGGGGGTGGTATCGCTGGAATGACGGCCGCAGTTGCCATTGCGGATCAGGGCTTTGAAACCCACCTGGTTGAACAAGAAGGTCGTCTTGGTGGCTTGCTTAACGCGCTGGATGAAGTCGCACCGGCAAATATTCAAGCAAATATGTTGTTGGAGGCAAAAACCCGCCAGCTTTTTGAGAGTGGTGTTCATGTCCATCTCGAGTCTGGAATCACAAGCATCGGGGGTGTGGTTGGAAATTTCAGATCGACCCTGATGGATGGCTCAGGACTGGATGTAGGCGCGATCGTGGTTGCTACTGGGTCAAGGCCATACCAACCTGTGGAATTCAATTACGGCCAAGACCCGCGGGTGATCACCAATCTAGAAATGGAGGACCTGCTCCAAAAAGGGGTTCCCGTTGCGGAACGGATCACATTTATTGCCTGTGTGGGAGCACGCCAGGGAGCCATTGGCTGTTCCCGATATTGCTGTACCTCGATGATCGCCCAAGCACTGCGATTGCGAAAAATGGGTAAGAAGGTGCGGGTGCTGTATAAGGAGATGCGCACGTACAGCCGGAACGCAGAAGAACTCTACGAAGAAGCAAGCCGGGCTGGGGTTCAGTTCTTTCGATACGATCCTGATCAACCACCGCAAGAGAAGATAACCTGGCAAGATGCGCATTTGGAATTTTACGATCAACTGTTGAGAGTTAAATTGCGCATCCCAACCGACCTTGTGGTCCTGGTGGTCGGATTGCATCCCACCACGGATTCGCTGGCAGATCAACTAAAGCTGTCTCGCAGTGATGATGGATTCTACATGGAACTGCACCCAAAATTGGGACCAGTGCAAACTGCGGTACAGGGAGTATACCTGGCCGGTACCAGCCAGGGTGCCAAGGATGTGCGCGAGTCGATGGCACAAGCACTGGCTGCAGCGGGTAAGGCCGGCGCTCTGCTTGCGCGCGGCAAGATCGAGAAGGAGCCGCTAACGGCGCGCCTGATACCCGACTTATGTTCGGGCTGCATGCGCTGTGTAAAAGTCTGCCCGTATTCAGCCATCGAACAGATAGGTAAGCCAGGCAAAGATGGAACTGTGCGGATCCTCGAGGCGGCCTGTATGGGATGCGGAACCTGTGCGGCTGAATGCAATTTCTCCGCAATTGAGATGCCGTATTTCACCAAAGATCAGATCATGGCCCAGATCGAAGCCGCTTTACAGGAGAAACCAGAAGAAAAGTGCCTGGTGTTCACCTGCAATTGGTGTTCGTATGCCGGAGCGGACCTAGCCGGAATAGAGAAGCGCCAGTATCCAGCCTCGTCTCGGATCATTCGGACAATGTGTTCCGCTCGCTTTGAGGAAGAATTTATCAGCCATTCATTTGACCAGGGTGCTGGAGCGGTGCTGGTTACCGGCTGTCGCCTGACGGAAACCGGCTCGGATTGTCACTATAACAATGCCAACCAACTGACCTGGAAACGCTTCCAGTACTGGCAGCGAAAACTGGGTCGCAAGGGCATTGATCCTGAGAGGCTGCAGCTGCGCTGGATCTCGGCTGCGGAGGGGAAGGAATTTGCTGAAAAAATGGCTGAGATGGACCAGGTTGTGCGTGATTACGCTCAGGAGATTAAACAACCGGAGCTTGGTTGAGGAGGGTAAAATTGCCTGAAATTGAAGGGACGGCTCAGGAAGAAGTGCTGCTGATCAACGATGAGTTGTGGGAAGAGCTGATCGATCTGACAGATGGCGCGGCTGCACTTTGCTATCAATGCGGGGTATGTACGGCAACCTGCCCTTGGGGAGTGGTCAAACAAGAACATCTAACGGTACGCACCTTGATTCGCCAGGCGCAGCTGGGCTTGCAGGGAGAGAGTGGAAACCTGTGGCTGTGCACCACCTGTGCGCAATGTGAAGCACTCTGTCCGCGGGGAGTGAATATTACAGGTGTGATCCGCGGTTTGAGGACCATCGCCTGGGATCAGCGCAATACTGCAGAAGGTTTACCTTCATTATTATGGTCGATTTTTTGGAACAATAATCCCTGGTCGCAGCCTCCCTCGCAGCGTGCTCTCTGGGCAAAGCATCTCAATATTCCGGATTTCGATCCCCAGGAACATGAGGTCTTGCTGTATATCGGCTGCACCTCATCGTACGATCAACGGGCACAGAAGATCGCTGCAGCGATTACCCGATTGCTGAACTGTGCGGGTGTGAAATTCGGTTATCTTGGAGATGAGGAGCCTTGCTGTGGGGAAGCAGCATTGAGCGTCGGTCATAAAGGATATTTCGATGAATTGGCGGCTCAAACAGCTCACATCTTCCAGGAGCGCGGCGTTGCCAAAATTGTGACCATCTCGCCGCATTGTTTCGATGTATTCCAAAACCATTATCCTGAATTCTCGGAAGATTTCAAGCCGCTTCATTACACGCAGTTCCTGGCCAATCTGCTGGATTCAGGACATCTCCAATTTGAGCAGCCTGTTAGCCAACTCGTGACTTTCCATGATCCTTGTTATTTGGGGCGAATTAATGGAGAGTATAGTGCACCCCGGCAAATTCTGGAATCTATCCCAGGAGTTGACTTGCTCGAAATGGAGTACTCAGCAGAAAATGGCCTCTGCTGTGGGGGAGGCGGGGGACGGATGTGGTTGGAAACTCCGCCCGGGGAACGTTTCTCTGATGTACGCATCGAACAGGCACAGCAAACCGGTGCCAATCTATTGGCAACAGCCTGTCCTTTTTGTGTAACCTGCCTTGAAGACAGCATTAAATCTCAGCCAGAAAACCACATGCAGGTGCTCGATATTGCGGAGATCGCTGCCCAGGCGGTTTGATGGTGGTAAAACACCTCTCAGTAAAAGTTGGTCGAAGGAATTCTAAATGGTAGCCTCTCTGTATGGTGTCGATCAAGAAGCCAAATCGATCTGGGTCTATTTAGAGGTGGATGGTGGTGGCCTGGCGGGGGTATCTTTAGAGCTGATCGCCAAAGGCCGCGAGGTTTGCGACCAACTTGATTGGGAACTGGCAGGCCTTCTTCTAGGTCATGGGGTTTCAGATTTGGCTGCGGAAGGGTATGCCCATGGTCTGGATGAAGTTTGGCTGGGAGATGACCCGCTCCTGGAGCATTTCACCATCGAAGCATACTCGATGGCTGCCTATCAAGCTATCATGACCGCCAAGCCATCTGTATTCTGGTTGGGGGCAACTCCAGATGGACGCGATTTGGCAGGTCGCCTGGCAGTCCGCCTGCGAACAGGTCTTAATGCGGACTGCACCAACCTGTATATGAATGCAGAAGAGGAAAGGTTGGTGTGTGAAGTGTCTGGTTTTGGCGGGGGCGTTCTAGCACTGATTGAAATGGCTGAGCACCGACCGCAGATGGCAACCGTACGACCAGGAGTGTATTCACCGGGAACGCCTGACAGTCATCGAAGCGGGGTCCTCGTCCCACTGGATTTAAATCTGACAGAGGATCTGATCGATACACGCCTGATCAAACGATCATTTGGCGAACAGGTAGATTTGACTGGTGTCCCTGTTCTGGTGGCAGGTGGGCGCGGTGTCGATGGTGACTTTGAAATGCTGGCACGGTTAGCCGAGTTATTGGGTGGTGATATTGGCGCTACCCGTCCACCGGTTGATGAGGGACATATCGAACGGGAGCGGCAGATCGGTCAAACGGGAGTCGTCACCCGCCCGAAAGTTGCCATCTGCTGCGGCATCAGCGGAGCATTCCATTTTGTAGTTGGAATTGAAAAAGCTGACCTGGTGGTGGCGATCAACAGCGATCCGGAAGCACCGATTTTTGATTATGCGGATTACTGTATCGTCGCAGATGTCCACGAGATCCTGCCTGGATTGATCACTGCTCTTTCACGAGAGCGGGAGGTGACCATTGGCTGAACTGCACAGTGTGGTCTGTGTTAAGGTGGTACCCAAACCTGAGGAGATCCGGGTTGATCCCAACACAAAAATGCTCGCGCGAAGCAATGTGCGCAGCGAGATCAACCCTCCGGACATGAACGCCATGGAGATGGCTTTGAAATTGAAGGATCGTTATGGGGGACGGATCAGCTTGTTATCCATGGGACCGCCATTCTTCGAATCCAATTTGCGGGTTGCTTTAGCGATGGGGGCCGATCAGGTCTATTTGCTCAGCGACCCAGCGTTTGCCGGTGCGGATACCCTGGCTACTACCTATACGTTAGCCCAAGGTATTCGCAAGATCGGAACAGTCGACCTGGTTCTGTGTGGTGAGGAATCCTCGGATGGGGCCACAGGACAGGTGCCTCCGGGTTTGGCTGAATGGTTGAATATCAGCCAACTTACTTTGTTAACCGAGGTGAGTGTCGACATTGCCCAGCACACTGCCAGGGGCCGCAGGGAAAGCAAGGGCGGCTATGAAATCCTTGAAGTGCATTTACCTTGCGTGATCTCGGTCAAGACCGCTTGTAATGAACCGCGCTTCATGGATTACCGTCTGCGGTCCTGGGCGCTTGAAGAAGAACGTTTGACGGTGTGGAATGCCGGGGATTTGGAAGCTGATGCCAGCCTGATAGGTCTTTCAGGCTCTCCAACGATAGTGACCGGATTGGCGGAGGCGCCATTTAGAGAACGCAGACGAGAGTTCCTGCGAGGTTCCTCACAGGAGATGGTTGATGATTTGGTGAAGGTACTATTAAAGGAGGTATCAATCTTTTCCTGACCAGGAAGGAGGGCAAAGAATGAAAGATGGATCGATAGTTGAACCCATCCCTTGGATAGTTGCGGATCAGCTTTGTATAACCATTTGTGAGGAAGCAGAACAAAATTAGTCCACTGCAGCTGCTCGCTGGTGCTGGAGCTGCCAGAAGGAGACTGGGGGTGATACAAACAAGCGCGGTTTCATGAGGCAGCCCGTCAACCAGGGCTGTTATTTAATCAATACCCGCTACGCAGAATCAAACGGGCCGTTGAAGACGTAGGCCCATTTATATACGTTGGAGTATTGTTTCAAATGAGCTGTTTCTTGAACCCTATCGAGAAGTTATTTTGGATTTGGGTTCAAGTTTATTGATGTAATCATTTATCGTGATATTTTTAGGAATAATCTCCAAATAATAACATTATCCCAAGATTTTGTTTAGATAATGTCCTCTAGGATGACTATATCCGCAGTATGTCTCAAAATTGATTCGTATAGTATGCTTATGGTTGAAATAGAGCATTAAGATTTTTGCTTATCAACCCGTTAGGCACTGATATTTATGTCAAAGGAGCGCCCTCAGAGATGATTAGAATGGCTTTTATGACAGACAGCGCAAGAGTTATTGGGGCATCATCCCCCGACGCCAATGCCGCCAGATTTGAATTACTACCAGAAAAGCTTTCAGACGCAATGACAAAATTATATGTGTCGGAAAATATTGCCGTCGGAGCAAGGTCGTTTACCCAATTCATAAAAGGATCAAAACACACCTATGTGATTACAAGAGGCGAGAATTACATTCCACCTCGGGGGCGCGAGGATGTAATCTGCATCAACAACTTTATGGAATTAGTTGATAAATATGGCGGAGGAGAAGGCGAACTGTTGATCGTTGGTGGTAAAACGATATTCAAATTATTTTTACCATATACAACATCTCTTGATATTGCAGAAACTCATGAACTGGTCCCGGGCGATATCGTCTTTGATGATTGGTTGAGCGCAGGCTTTGAAAAGGTTGAAGAAGAAGCGAGGGATGGATTCCGTGTCATAAGGTATACATCAAAATACAATGAAACCTAATGGAAGATTTTGGAGTATTTGGCTTCCTAGGTAAAGACTTGCCAGTTTTTTATAGGTGTATCTCCAAGGATCAACGTGCCTAACACCCGCTGCAGCCGACCGGGCTGTCGCCCATGAGGAGTGGGGCCCCAAAAGCAGAGTGGTGGGGTTGAAGATTTTCGAGATCTGCCAGCCCCGCCCGGCGGCTGAGCTTTTTCGTT
>JALHTN010000191.1 GCA_022865865.1 Anaerolineales bacterium | reverse complement strand
TCAGAACAAATCAGGTTGTTGGTTTTCAATCGCATTCACTCAAGCCTGCAGTTATCTTTTGGCGAGGTAGAGGAACAGCTTAATTTGCCAATCTGCAGCTCTTTTTCGCCCAACCGCGAGTTGGTGAATCAGGCCTCCCTCGAACACGCCCCATTTATCACTTTGAAGCCAGAAGGGCTGACTGCCCAGCAGATCAATCAGTTAGCTACTAGTCTGATCATACAAAACGAATGAATGCCAACCAGAATGAGATTTCCGCTGAAATTCAAGATTTGATCAATATTGCTGCTCGCCTGATCTCGTCGGCCAGGTGCGGAGTCGTCCTGACAGGGGCTGGTATTTCCACACCCTCGGGCATACCAGATTTTCGCACCCCGGGGAGTGGGATTTGGTCACACTTCAATCCCATGGAAGTAGCATCGCTGAGCGCATTCCGCTACCAACCAGAAAAGTTTCTCACCTGGTTCCACCCGCTGGCTAAGAAGATCCTCCAAGCTTTCCCTAATCCTGCCCATTACGCCCTGGCGATCCTCGAAAAAGCCGGATACCTGCAAACGATTATCACCCAGAATATAGATGGCCTGCACCAACGGGCTGGATCTGAGCAGGTGCTTGAAGTACACGGCACCATGGAGTCTCTCACCTGTATCGGATGCTACTGTAAATATCCATCCGAGGACTTCATCTCCACCTTCATTTACCAAGGAATACCCCCGCGCTGCCCGGATTGTGATCAAATCTTGAAACCGGACGTGATCCTCTATGAAGAACAACTACCAAGACAGACCTGGCTCAAAGCTCAGAAAGCCTGCCAAACCTGCGGTGTGATGCTGGTGGCTGGATCATCTCTGGAGGTCACTCCTGTCGCCACCCTTCCTCAAAGAGCGCTTGAGAACCATGCCAAATTGATCATCATCAATCAGAGCCCGACCTATCTCGATTCACTCGCTGAGGTGCGCATCCAGGGGGATGTGGCTGATGTTCTCCCGTTAATTTCCCAAGCGGTGATAGATGACTGAATCGGCTCAAGCCTCGCTACTTGAACGCTACCGCAGATTGGCAGAAATCTCCCGCAATCTCGCCTCCACTGTAGATTTAAATATCCTGCTGGATCGCATCACCGAAGCTGCTGCTCACGTCTGCGGCTCTGAGGCTGCCTCGATCCTGCTCTATAATGAAAACGATGGACAACTTTACTTCGAGTCCGCCACCAATCTCGAAGAACCCCTTATGCGGGGCTTAATCGTCCCGCTCGAAGGCAGCATTGCGGGGTGGATCGTGTCCAATAATCAACCAATTATCATACACGACACGCAAAATGACCCCCGTCATTTCAGCCAGGTAGGCAAAGCGACGAATGTCACCACCACCTCTTTGCTCGGAGTTCCACTGGTTGCCAAAGATAGGGTCATCGGTGCTTTGGAAGCCATCAATAAGCGCAGTGGTCAATTTACACAGGATGACCAGGAGATTTTGATGGACCTGGGCGCTCAAGCTGCGGTAGCAATTGAAAATGCCCGTCTCTTCCAGCAATCAGATTTAATCGCCGAGATGGTGCACGAACTGCGCACACCGCTAGCATCCCTGAGAACTGCATCTCACTTATTACTGCGCAAGGATGTCAGCGAAGTCCAACTGCAGACGGTGGTTGGCATTATTGATACTGAAACTACCCGCTTGATCGATATGACCACATCCTTCTTAGATCTCGCCCGGTTGGAATCAGGCAGAATACCATTCCATTCAGAATTGTTCGATCCCACACAACTGTTGAAGGAATGCGTGGGCTTGATGCATGGTAAAGCC
>JALHTN010000190.1 GCA_022865865.1 Anaerolineales bacterium | reverse complement strand
CTCATAGATCTGAGTTGGATGGCGAATCTCACCCCACAGTTGAATTCCCAAGGGTAAGTCAGTTGGTTTGCCAAATGCGTTTCCAGAAGCCATATGGGAAACCCCAATGGCAATTGCCATGACCGCGAACAGTGGGGTGAGAGCATCAAGGGTTGCCCACAATGGGAGCTGTTTACGGTAGATATAGATTGCAGCTGCTCCCGCGGCGAGTGACGCTCCTGCAATAGGATCTAGCAATCCAGAATTAATGGAGATCAGGCTCAAGGGACTAGCTGAAAATGCACCAGGATAGGTTACTGCATAGGATAAACGAGCGCCAACCAGACCCGCGATCAGCGCGATGAAGACCAGATTGTACAGGTGACCAGGGTTTTCTCCCAGCTGACGGGCACGGCGTTCAGATAAGCTAAGCCCAAACCAGAGTCCAATTAAAAGCACCAGACCAGGAACCTGGAGAGAAAGCGGTCCGATTTGTATGGTGGGAAACATCAAGGATCCCCTTCGATCAGTTGTTCTACCCGGATGCGCAGCAGCGCTTCCGACATAGGACCACCGACAACTACATCTTGAATTATTCCCTCGGGATTGATGAAGTATGAAGTGGGTAGTGAGCGGACATCATATAATGCACCAACAGCGCCATCGAGATCGAGCAGAATTGGGAAGCTTAACTGCCGTATTTGAGCAAAGGTAATCGCATCTCCCAAATTATCTTGGTGAGTCGAGTTGACTGCCAGAACGATAAAGCCTTCTTCCTGTAAATCTTCATATACCCGCTGCATAGCGGGCATCTCAGAACGGCATGGGGGACACCAGCTGGCCCAGAAATTGACCAATACTGGTCTACCACGCAAATCTGATAATGTGTATGTGTCACTTCCAAAAGTCTCCAAAGTAAAATCTGGAGCAGAGAATCCTTCTTGAGGTACCCGAATTTCACCTTGAGTGGTACCGCCAGCAGGCGGAATGCTGATCCAAATCCAGGTTGCCCCCAAAAATAAAATAAAAATTGACAACCCGATAAAAGATGGGAGATTGATTTTCTTCATGCCATTTATACCTGAATATAATTGCTTTACAAAAAGTAAATATAACCTAAATTTCGAGATCAGGAAGCGGGGGAAGTATTTGATGAGTAGATTTTCATATTTATGATTATTCGAGTTCTGTTAATCAATATTTAATAGATTTCTATGATCGCATGTGATACGATTCTGGACGCAAACCACACATGGAGATATTTCAATGAGATTACATAAGAAACACCCCAGATTATTCATTTTGGTTGGGCTCTTTTTCGTTGGGATACTGATTATTTCTGCTTGCAGTACTCAACAAACTCCAGAAGCGACCCAGGAATTGGAGGTCGCTGGAGAGCAAATCGTTGAGCGAGTGCCTACTGAATTGCCGGCTGAGATCAGCCCAACAACTGAGATTGATATTGAAGAAGATCCCTTGAATCCAGTTGATAATCAGGGAGAGGAAAATTCCCCCGAACCGGGTGGATATCCCGCTCCAGGTTATCAATTTCCTACTCCAGATACCAATTCCGGAGGCTATCCTTATCCAAGCCCAGAGCAAGCGAATCCCCCTCCAGTGAAGACGGAACTGCAGGCTACAAACCCTGCGACCGTAAACCTTGCGACTGGCGAACCTCAACTGATTGAATTCTTCGCTTTCTGGTGACCAAGATGCCAAGCGCTGGCGCCCATCGTGCATGGGTTGGAGGCAGAGTATAGCGATAAGATAAATTTTGTTTACCTCGATATTGATGATCCAGCAAATGAAACCTTCAAGGAGGTATTGGATTTCCGCTACCAACCACAATTGATATTGCTTGATGGTAACGGGCATGTTACCTATCAATGGATTGGTCCAATCCCAAGAGATGAATTTGTAAACGCTTTCGAGGATATATTGTCCCAAAAGTAATAAGTGGAATTTGGTCTCAAGCAACCAGGCTGTGAAATTGGAGCTCCACTTTACAGCCTGGTTGTTGTTATTTTGTGTTATTGACATCAGAGATCAATGGTAGTAAAATCATCTTAACCCACCCCCCATGGGGGGGGATAGGAGAAATGGTGAAATGAAGGATAATGCGGACACCTTACGCAGGCTGAAAAGTATCGAAGGACACGTGCGAGGAATCGGGCGAATGGTAGAAGAAGATTCCTACTGCATCGATGTCATCCGCCAAGTTCAAGCCGTTCAGGCGGCACTTGACAAAGTGAGCAACCTCATTCTTGACAACCACCTAAACTCCTGCTTGATCACTGCTGTGCGAGGAGATGATCCTGAAGATCGCGAGCGTGTTCTAAAAGAGATTTCTGAAGTCTTTGCAGCTTCAAGAAAATCATAAAACCTTTATCTATATTTTGGAGGAAAAATGACCACCACAGTTACTTACAGTATTCCTAATATCTCATGCAATCATTGCGTTCACACTATTACGATGGAATTAAGTGATATGGAAGGAGTTAACAGCGTCGTAGCTGATGCTGATGGCAAGCAAGCTACCGTAACTTTTGATCCACCAGCGACTGAGACAGCAATCAAAGAATTACTTTCAGAAATCAATTACCCGGTAGCTGGATAGCATGATCCTAATTGGGGGAAATTCACAATCCAGAATTTATTGGTATTTGTTGGCCAGGAGGTCTTGATGCCCGAGGAAATGCAGATCACACTGCCCATCACGGGAATGACCTGCGCAAACTGCGTAGCGACGGTTGAACGCAATATCAAAAAAATTGATGGAGTCAGTCAGGCGGTTGTCAATTTATCTTCTGAACGGGCAATAGTTGAATTTAATCCTGACAAAGCAACATTGGATGATGTTGTTGCCAGGGTGCAGCGCGCCGGATACGGTATTGCTACCGGGCAGGCAGACCTGATCGTACAGCGTATGAGCGATGATAACGACGCCCGGCGGTTGGAGAAAATCCTCAACCAGATGGAGGGTGTGATTTCAGCTCAGGTTAGCTATGGTGCTGAAAAGGCTCAAGTTGAATACATCCCAACGATGGTCAGCCAGGTAGATTTACGCAAGGAGATCAATGCAGCTGGTTTTGTGGCAATTGAAACCGGGGGAGATGCTGAAGACGCAGAAAGAAAAGCACGTGAAGCGGAAATTGCCAAACAACGCCATTTATTAATAGTTGGTTTAGTTTTTACCATCCCTCTCTTTTTAATATCCATGTCACGCGACTTGGGTTTACTGCCACCTCAGCTAGCTTCTGCCGCCTGGTTGGACTGGCTTCTTTTAACATTGGCGACACCAGTCCAATTCTATGTAGGTTGGGATTATTATGTGGGTGCCTTCAAAGCTTTGCGCAATGGTTCAGCAAATATGGATGTATTGATCGTTATGGGTTCGTCAGCGGCATATTTTTACTCCTTGCTGGTAGTTTTGGGGTTGATCCCCGGGCATACATATTTTGAGACCTCTGCAATGATTATCACCCTGATCAAACTAGGCAAATACTTGGAGGCGCGGGCGAAAGGGCATACCAGTGAGGCAATCAAAAAGCTGATGAGCCTCAGGGCAAAACGCGCCCGGGTGATCAGGAATGGAGAAGAGATAGAAATACCCGCCGATGAAGTCCTGGTGGGAGATACCGTCAGCGTTCGACCCGGTGAAAAGATCGCGGTAGATGGTGTTGTGATTGAAGGGCACTCATCGGTTGATGAATCGATGCTGACCGGGGAATCATTACCCGTTGAAAAAGGACCTGGCGATCCCGTCATTGGTGCCACATTAAATAAGTTAGGTATCATCAAATTCGAGGCTACAAAAGTCGGAAAAGAGACTGCTTTGGCGCAGATCGTCCAGCTCGTTGAACAAGCTCAAGGGAGTAAGGCACCGATTCAGAAATTGGCCGACCAGGTATCTGCAATTTTTGTCCCCGCTGTTATCGCGATCGCTTTGGTTACATTTTTAGTCTGGTATTTTCTGATACCCCTTCCGGTTGATTCGGAAATTGACCAATTCACACGAGCCTTGATTAATATGGTGGCAGTCCTGGTGATCGCTTGCCCGTGCGCGATGGGTTTGGCTACACCCACAGCCGTGATGGTTGGCACCGGAAAAGGCGCAGAGATGGGCATATTGTTCAAATCAGGTGAGGCTCTTGAGCGTGCTGGCGGTACGACTACAGTCATTTTGGATAAAACTGGCACCATAACGCGCGGGCAACCTGCGGTCACAGATCTGATTTTGCGAGAAGATGTAGCAGATCCTATAAGAAGCGTTGGTGGCGCTGCACTCGCTATACCTCCCAGACCCTATACTGAGAATGAGGTCTTGCGATTGGCAGCTTCTCTGGAAAAAGGTAGTGAACATCCTTTGGGAGAGGCGATTGTCGCAGAATCCGGTGAACGCGGATTGAGTTTAAGTGAACCTGAGACATTTGCGGCAGAAGTTGGACATGGGGTTGTCGGCGAGGTCGAAGGTCACCAAATCATGGTGGGCAACTTGCGCATGATGGAACAGCATGGAGTAAATTTAAACGGTCTTGAGGATAGTATTGATCAGCTTCAAAGCGAGGCAAAAACAGCCATGCTGGTTGCAGTTGATGACCAGGTTGTTGGAGTCATTGGTGTTGCTGACACGGTTAAGGATGGTTCGCTGGCAGCGATCCAAGATTTACAGAAGATGAACTTGAAAGCTGCCATGATCACAGGGGATAATCAAAAAACAGCAGAAGCAATTGCAGGACAGGTTGGGATCGAATGGGTTCTGGCAGAAGTTCTGCCAGGAGATAAAGCCAACCAAGTTAGCCAGCTTCAAGACGAGCATGAAATTGTGGCAATGGTTGGGGATGGGATAAATGACGCTCCAGCTTTGGCTCAAGCGGATGTGGGGATCGCCATTGGAAGCGGCACCGATGTGGCGATAGCTGCTGCACCAGTTGTATTGATCAGTGAAGACTTGCGTGGAGTTCCTCGAGCGATAGCACTTTCCCGGAGAACACTGAGAACGATAAAACAAAACCTGTTTTGGGCTTTCTTCTATAATATTATCTTAATTCCCGCCGCAGCCTTTGGTTTGCTAAATCCAATGTTGGCAGCTGGAGCCATGGCTTTTAGCAGTGTGTTTGTTGTGACAAACAGTTTAAGACTGCGCAGATTTCGATCAGAATATTAACAATAAGGGTGATTAAATATTTTCCTTCTTCAATCAATCTCGCGACTTAATCAGTTGACCGAATAGTTTCCTACCCAGATCGATTCGCGCAAATCCTATTCAACGTTTGGGTATCTTGTTGACCACTAAAGGATGCGGTTATTTAGGGCTTGCAGGCATAAATTGGCGGATTTTTCGGGTATACCATTGGGATGGCATGTCAAGGTTATCGCGTGGATTAATTATGCAATTTCGCAGTTTCTGGCTCGTTCTAAAAGTGATCCCCAATAGATCGGTGCACCTTTTTTAAACATTTAGGATTTCACACAATGGAAGCAGCTGTGATAGTGCGGATATACAAGCACTGCATCATTTATTACTCTAAGCAAATTTTAATCTCATACCAACATGATAACCATGGTCGCATGTTAATATTGGGTGACTAACGGCAGATTAATATAACCAATGTCTACTGTGCTTGTAAGAAAATCGTAATAAATATCTTGGTAAGATAAGGATGAGGGACTACGTCAAAATAAGCGATGGAAAATAAAGCCATAACAAGACGCGAATTCCTAAAATTGGGTGCCCTGACGCTGAGTGGATTAGCTTTCCGTAAATGGAATTCACGAATTTTAGCCTTAGAGGATTTCCCGGAGTCAGAGCGACTTGGGCGCGTTGGCTGGTATTCTGTGGATGTAAAACAACGACCGGACCACGACAGCAACACTGTTGCAGTACTTTACGAAGATGCTGTGGTACCGTGGCTGCGAGAGACCGTAGGTCGCAGACCTTTCAGGAACAACCAGCGCTATGTTGAAACACCACAAGGATACATTTGGTCTGGTGACCTGATTCCTGTTAGGAACGTAATTAATGAACCTGTGACCGCGCTTCCCCAAACCAGTGAGAACGCAGGTATGTGGGTCGAAGTGACGGTCCCCTTCGTGAATACGATTATGGATAATCCTCCTCCACGCTCGGAATTTTTCCAATACCGGGTTGAAAATAGCATGCCACTTCGGCTTTATTACAGCCAGATATTGTGGGTTGACCTGATTCGTATTGATGATAATGGAGCGATCTGGTACCGGGTGAACGAACGCTATGGAAACCCAGGGGACATGCTTTGGGCACCAGCAGAAGCTTTTCGTCGGATCACCGAGGATGAGCTCACACCCATTAGCCCGCAGGTAGAAGACAAGCGTATTGTGGTGAAGGTGCGTTGGGAAGAGCAGCTGCTTTCCTGCTACGAGGGGAATTCAGAAGTATTTTTCTGCCGAGTCTCAACTGGAAAATCGGATGGTTCCACCCCTGTTTCGGGGGTTGCCAGCCCAGGTTTCCAGATTTGGCGTAAGCTGCACTCGCTGCATATGTCAGGTGGTACCAATGCTGAGGGCTGGGATTTGCCCGGCATAGGTTGGACATCGTTATTCCATGGAGATGGAGTTGCGATACACTCAACTTATTGGCATAATAATTTTGGGGAGCCTATGTCACATGGTTGTGTAAATGCCGCACCTGATGACGCAAAATGGATCTTTCGCTGGACACATCCGATTGTGCCTTTTGAGACTGGAGATAATGATGTCACCCTCACTGGTGAGACCAGTACACGGATCCAGGTAGTTGATGAATAAGAGACAATTGCAAGGAGCTTGTTGAGGATGGAGTCAGCGAATTTAGGATTAAGCATCGCATTCTTAGGGGGATTGGCATCATTTCTTTCACCATGTGTGTTTGCCCTCGTGCCCGCCTACATAGGGTACTTGAGCGGACGTTCTGTTGGCGCGCAAGATAAGAACCGCTTTTACACACTTTCTCACGGGGTAGCTTTTGTGCTCGGATTCAGCACGGTATTTATTTTGTTGGGATTAGGCGCTTCAGCCATAGGGAATTTATTATTCGATTTGCGACCCTACCTGACCAAGATTGGCGGTGTAGTGGTAATTATTTTCGGTTTGCACATGACGGGTGTGATTCGCATTCCCTTCCTGCAGTATGATGTTCGCAAGCAAGGTGCTCCAGATAAACGGCTGGGCTACGCCTCATCCTTCCTCCTTGGGGTATTCTTCTCAGCCGGGTGGTCACCGTGTGTAGGTCCAATCTTAGGGACTATTTTAACCTTATCGTTGAGTACAGGATCAATCACCCAGGGTTTCTGGTTATTGGTAGCCTACTCAGCTGGGCTGGCCATCCCATTCCTTATTGCCGCTGTTGAAATTGGACTGGTGACTTCATTCATCAGAAAATACGGCAATATAGTTCGTTATGTAGAGATCGCGATGGGAATTGTGATGATCGTGATCGGTGTACTGTTATTCTCCGGACGCTTTGGGCAAGTAGCCAGTTTGGGCTTTTTCTTTGATACCTTCGATGAGGTTCAAGCAGGTACTTATCTGCTGCTGATTATTGGGCTGCTGATCATCATAGGTTTGATCCCCGCTTTCATTGCAAAATCAAAGGGCAGGAAATTCTACGATTGGTGGTTTTTTGGAGCTGCGTTGATCTTTATCGCTCTCCCAGCGGCAATGCTGATTAAACCAAAGGATGATGGAACTGAACCGAAGGTGCCTCTCGGTACAGATGAAGTGGATTTGCCTGCTGAGGGTTGATCAACATGATGATCGACTTCAGGGATTGACTCATTGAATCGAAAAGATATCATCATCTTAATAGCCGGCCTGTTGATTGGAGCAGGCCTGGCTGTTATTATTTATTATGGCCTCGCCCTGGGGGGCACGAAATCTGAGCCAAGCGATATAATTGAAGGTGTTAACCTGCCAGCTTCAGCTTCGGTTGGTGCCCCAGCCCCTGATTTTGAATTGCAAAACCTGGCCAGTGAAACTGCAACATTAAGTGAAATGCGGGGTAAAATTGTCGTAATTAATTTCTGGGCAACCTGGTGCGAACCCTGCAAAGTAGAAATGCCGTTTTTTGAAAAGATTTATGCAAGGAGGCAGCCACAGCTGGAAATCTGGGGAGTAAACTTCGATGAGCCACCGCAGCAGGTAGAGAAATTTGTTGAGGAGTTCAATTTGAGTTTTCCAGTTTTATTAGACCCCGGAGGCAATGTTCAAGACCTGTACCGGGTAAGAGGCTACCCGACCACTTTCGTCATTGATGAAGAAGGAATTATCAGGTTTCATCACATTGGTTTGCTCACAGAAGATCAACTAGAAAGCTACCTCGACCAGTTGGGAGCAGTTGAATGATAACAGTCACCATGTACAGCAAGGAGCAATGCCAATTATGTGATCAAGCCATCCAGTATTTGGATGATTTACAGAGTGTGGTTGAACATAAATTGGAGGTCATCAATATTGATGACAATCCCGATTTACAAAAAAAATATGGGTTTGATATTCCGGTTATTGAGGTTGGGCCTTACCGATTGAAATCCCCTTTCTCGTCTCAGGATCTCGAAATTACGCTGCGGGCAGCGGCTGAACGGGAAAAGAATATTGCAGTTATCGATCAGAAGGTCGCAGCGAGTGAAGCATCTTTTCCAGTTAAAATCACACGCGGCGATAAATTCTCAAATTGGATCTCAAATCATTATATGTTCGTGCTCAATACATTGGTGCTGATATATCTTGGTCTACCTTTCCTGGCACCCGTATTGATGTCTGCTGGTTATACCCGTCCAGCAACAACCATCTACCGATTTTATGGATTGGTCTGTCACCAATTAGCCTTCCGCTCCTGGTTTATTTTTGGGGACCAAGCTGCGTACCCTCGCGAAGCTGCGGATGTGGCGGGATTGGTCCCTTTCGGGATCGCTACTGGATTGGGAGAAGATGAAGAGTTGGCCGCGAGAGCATATATCGGGGAACCTGGAATTGGGTACAAGGTTGCCTTGTGTGAACGTGATGTAGCTATTTATGGCGGGATATTGTTGTTCGGTTTACTGTTCAGCCTGACAGGACGCAAGATAAAACCCCTGCCGTGGTATCTATGGTTGCTGGTCGGGATTTTGCCAATCGCAATTGATGGATTCAGCCAATTACTCAGCCAACCCCCGTTAAATTTCTTCCCTTATAGAGAAAGCACTCCCTTACTTCGGTCAATAACCGGATTCCTGTTTGGGTTTACTACAGCCTGGTTTGGTTTTCCGATTGTTGAAGAATCAATGAAAGATGTCCGCCGGTATTATGGACAAAAGTTAGCCCGAGCGAAAGCTCAAGAGGAGAACAAGCAAAAGAGCCATGGCCTTCCACCAACCTGATGATATCCGCTACTTTACTTTCGATTCGTTCAGTGATGGAGATATCACGCATGCTGTTTTCACAAGACAGGGTGGTATCAGCCCGCATCCATGGGCATCGTTAAATGTGGGAGGCTTGCGGGGAGATGATCCAAAGCGGGTATACCAGAATAGGGTGCGCTCATTCGAATTGATGGACCGCATACCCGAATCAGTTTACGATGTCTGGCAGGTGCACAGCACAGATGTCATCTGGACTACAGGCAGCCGACCTGGGAGTGTCCGGCACAGGAAAGCAGACGCCATATTGACCGACCGTCCTGAGGTGACTTTGTTTATGCGCTTCGGTGATTGTGTGCCAATCCTGCTGCACGACCCGGTCAAGCGGGTTATTGGTATTGCCCATGCCGGGTGGATGGGAACAGTGAACGGAATCGTCAAAGAGACTATCGTTGCCATGCAAAATTCGTATCGAAGCAATCCCAGTGATATCCTGGCGGCTATTGGACCATCCATTGCGGTTCACCATTACGAAGTAGGACCTGAAGTTGAACAGATGGTAGACAAATCTTTCGGTAATTCAGCAAAAGAATTCTTGATCCGAGAGGAAGGGAAAACTTATTTTGACCTGTGGCGAGCGAACCATTACCAGCTGGAAGAAATTGGTGTTAATAAAATCGAAGTTGCAGGTATCTGCACGGCATGCAACCTGGATGATTGGTTTTCTCACCGGGGAGAGCAGGGAAAAACAGGGAGATTTGGTGCCCTGATCGCGCTGCGAAATTAGCCGCGACTCGATTTAATAGTTGCCAGATTCATTTTTATCTTCAGAGAATAACCCGAATTGAGAGATCCGGATGAGACAGAATGTAGATATCAGAGAAAATCTAGAACGTGTGACCGAGCGCATTCAAATTGCAGCCCGGTCAGTTGGACGCGATGGAGATCAGGTCCGCTTGGTTGTCGTTACTAAAGGGCATTCACTCAACATTGTTAATGAGGCGATCGAGGCAGGCGTAAAAGACCTGGGAGAAAATTACGTTGAAGAAGCATTACCAAAGATTTCGACTGTATCTAAAAATAGTGATTTGGAATGGCACATGATCGGACATGTGCAAAGCCGGAAAGCTAAACCGGTCAGCGAGAATTTTGATTGGGTGCAGACAGTTGACAGTTTGCGCTTGGCGAAGCGGTTAGATCGTTTCGCTGGAGAGATGGAGCGTCATTTTCCAGTCTTGCTGGAGTGCAACGTAAGCGGCGAAGAGACAAAATTTGGCTGGACTGCCTGGAATGATCTTGAATGGAACGAGTTAGCTGCTGAGATTTCACCGATCCTGGAGATGGAGAACCTATACCTGCGCGGCTTGATGACCATGGCCCCTTTCTTTGGTGAACCTGAAAAAGCAAGGCCCTTCTTTCGGCGTTTGAGGAAATTGAGGGATTTTTTGGCGAACAGATACCCTGGTCAGGACTGGGGTGAACTATCGATGGGTATGAGTGGGGATTATGAGGTTGCCATCCAGGAAGGGGCAACCATGGTGCGCATCGGGACGGCGATCTTGGGTAGACGGGAGAATAAGGAAGGCAATAAATGATTGGATTATTGATCGCGTTGGTTAATTACTTTTCTATAGCATTAAGCTTATTACTAATCGCCTATGTGGTTTTGTCCTACTTCATGGATCCATACCATCCGGTACGGAGTGCAGTTGATCGGATAGTAAATCCGATCTTGAATCCAATCCGCAAGGTGCTCCCCCAGAGAGGTATGCTGGATTTTAGTCCCCTGGTAGCAATAATCCTGGTGCAAATTTTGGAGTACATTCTGAGAAGTTTGTTGTATTCCTTGGGGAGTTGAGGAAAATGCAGTGAGCAAAGGCAGCGGAGAAAATGAGACCGGGTTACAAATCAGGGTAAAAGTGATACCCCGTGCGAAGAAGAACGAAATATCGGGGGTGATGGATGATGGCAGCCTCAAAGTTCGTCTTGCCGCGCCGCCAGTGGATGGACGAGCAAACCAGGCTTTGATTAAGCTGCTTGCAGAAACCCTGGGAGTTCCACCATCTAATATTTCTATAATTTCCGGTGAGCGCGGTCGTATTAAACGGATCTTTATCGATGGGCTCGATCGACAGAAGTATCAAGCAATCATTGATCAGTTTATTAATTAAGCGTATATGTATATGGGGTTGATAAGAGAAATCTGCTATCAATATGTTGAGGGATTGTGGATATCCAGCCCCTGAGAGGCAAAAGAGACAAGGGTGTTGTAAGCTGTTTGCTGTGTTCCCCCGTAGCCAGACTCCATAATTTCATAAATCAGCGGTAGTGCATCCAAGTTGGGGTGAAACTGCAGGCTCTCCATGGCCGCCTGCTGCTGTTCGGGAGTCCCTTCTGCCAAAGCTGTGAGCAGTAAATTCTCAGCTGGCTGACCAGGAGCGATTCCAATACCGCGATCACCAGCAAAAGCTACCAACCATGGAATTTCATGCAGGGGGAGAGGTGCCTGAGGAATTCTTGAATCGGGTTCTTGATTTTGCTCGATAATTTGAGTAGCAGCGGATCTAACAACCCATTCTTTATCCTCAAGAGCTAGTTTATTGAGAACTCCCTCTGCCCAAGGTTGGTTGACTTGAGCTAAACCATAAACCGCTGATCGTCTGACCAGCAGGTCGTCCATTTGGGAGGCTTCCTTAAGAATATCTTCCCCTTCACCAGGGTCAAGCGCTAAGGCTTCCGCAACTGCGCGGCGGATTTCATCACTTCCGTGAAGTAAGGCAGATCCTAGCAATTCAAAGGATTGCTGGTTTCCAATTTTAACCAAAGCAAAGCAAGCTGCTTGAGATACATTGCTTTCAGAATCCGCTAATAACTCACTCAACCTGGTCATTGATTGATGATCGAGAAGAAAGCCCATTCCCAGGGCGGACAGATGCCGCAATTCTTCAGAGGTGGTATGAGAAATTTGTCTTAATAGAACGCCGACACCAGGATCACCGGAGAGCAGTAGAGCCGACAACAGCCGGGCTCGTAATCCCAGGGGGATTTTGCTGCGCTGTAATTCAGCGGCTAAGTAGCGCATTACCTGGGTTCTCCAAGGAGCTGTTTGAGGCGCATATCGCAGCCAACGTCCGATAGATAGTGGACGGCGCAGAAGGGGATCATCATCCATCGAGAGCAATTCAGAGACTTCAGGTGAGATATCTTTGGAGGCTGCGAGGAAAAGCAGGGCTAAAGATTTTCCTGTCCAATCGGGCTGGTTGCTCAGGAAATGTGAGACAGGAGCATCTGTAAGAGCAGCCGACGCAAGATAAGCCATGATCAAAGGGTGTGAAAAGGAAAGCTGCCCAACCCCGCGATTGATCAGGATGCCGTTTTCAAGCAATTCCGGCAATACCGCCGGCAGCTTCCGGGTTGATCTCTTACCTCGGTTAGAGCGATTTATCTGAGCTGTTTTATTCTCAGCTTCTGAATCAATATCAGTAACGAGCTCTTCTTCCCAGCCTCGAGCCCGTTTCAGGTCCATAGCGATTTCCTGTGCAGCGACGAGTTGCAGAGCAAAGTCTTCGAGCCCAGGTCGAGAATTTTCTAAATGGTTGGTCATGCGCCAAACATATGATTCCAGTGAATCAATATATCCTGGACCAACTGTATCCCCAGAGAAGACCGCCCATGCTTTTAAGGTAGCATCGAATGGGGTAATGATTGGATTATCGGCCATAATCCAGGCATTCAGCAAGCGCGGATCAATCTGTTCAACGCTATCAGCTTGTGTGGGGAGGATATGGCGAAACCAGCTGCGAGACCATTTGTTGACGAAGGATAGATGCTGCTGTTCATCCCAGGCAGCCATAGCAACGGGATTGAAGCCCAATTCGATTAAACCGGAGTAGTTTTGTGGTGCTGTGGCTACCACCATGCGAGTACGGGGAAATTCCTCGAGCAAGGAAGCCAGGAAACTGGTCACTCCATGATGAAATTCTGGATCGACCTCATCCAAACCATCGACCAGTAATAATATTTTCCCAGACAGAAAAGACTGCCGGAGCAGATTTTCAAGACGATTTTCAGATAATGAACCCAAATACAAATGTACAGCATCGCGAATTTGGTCGATGGGTGGTCGATCAAATATTCTTTCCGGGAATAGATCCGATACATGAGTGTATATAGGTAAGAATCCGCTTAAATCCTCTGCAGATTGGTCTTTGCGGACTATTTGGCAGATCAGATGTGCAAGTGCTATTGTTTTCCCAGTCCCCGGTCCACCGGTAAGGACAAGGTTGGCATCAGCCCCCAATGCTGATGCCAGAGAAATAGTTTTTGCTGAATACCTCGCGGCAAGTTCGGGCCAATCAGGAAGGTAGGGGATTATTTGGCTGAGAATATCTACAGGCGGATTTTCGCGACCGGGTTCAGCAGGTAAAGGAGGGGCAAGAATCCTGGGTTCAATCAGGACCTCGTCCAATGCAAACAACGGGGAGGCAAGATGCAAACCTTGGACATAACGCAAGGAGTCCTGGCGCAGTCGTTTAGCATTGTTGGAGATGAGTTTTGCGCCACCGACTCTCGATTTTGAACGGAAATTATGGATCAATCCCGGAAGCGCAGGGCGCAGTTTGGTCAACAGCCACAAGCCGAGGGCACCCGCGATGAATCCGGTCCAAAATGAAAACTGGTTAAATACCAGATTTTGAAAAAAATCTGCCATCATCAACCCACATATAATATTCGCCCACAAGAATTACAGCGGGTGATCTTGGTGGGCACTTGTGCTGAACTGAAGGTGGATGCCGTCAGTGTGGAACCACAGGCTGCACATGTTTTCTCCACAACTCTAGCAACCGCGATTCCGTTCTTTTGCTTGCGTAACGTGTCATACGAGCGCATATCATAGATATCGATATTGGAAGCTGTAGCATCTCGCTCAGATTCCTGGCGCTGAAGGTCGTGAATTAATTCTGATTTCTCCGTGGCCAAAATCTTCCTCTGCGCGGCTACCTGGTTTTCGATATCCGCTAGATTGCTTTCAGCCTCCCTGAATTGGGATTCTGCTTCATCCAACTCGAGCATGGCTACGAGCTGGTGGTCTTCCAGGGTTTCAAGGTATCTTTTCAATGCCTCTGATTCTTGCTGCAGATCCTGTAATTCCTTTGGGTTGACAACTTTACCGCCATACAAAGTGGACTGCGATCGTTCAATTTTTAAGCGCTGTGATTTTACATTCTCCTCTGCCAGGCGGAGATTTTTCTCTGCTTCAAATCTTTTTCTTCGGGTTCTCTCCAATCTCTGTTGGGATAGACGAATCTCGAGATCGTCTGCTATGAGGCGATCAATTTCATCCAAGCGAATTTGCCCCTTATCAAGTATGGTGTCGATTTGCTGCAAGCGGAAGAGTTTAAATGACTGGCTCATAGAGAAAATTATAGAAGGGGAACTCGTTAAGCACAAGGGCTAATTAAGGATATCAACAGAAATGCTATTTCAATTTTAGGCAAAGAAGCTGCAACTTACGAATTTGTCAACAAGTTTAGACGCCGGGCCAATAAGGATAAAATAATTTTATGCAGCGATTTCGCCGTAATTGGTTCCCATTCTTGCTTGGGAGTTTGTTCATCACGTTTGTTACCTTACCATATATTTGGGCATACCAGAATTCTGGTGGGTCACATTGGTTTGGTGGGTTCTTGTTGAATCCGATCGATGGGAATTCATACCTGTCAAAAATGTACCAAGGTTGGCAAGGTAATTGGCGATATCAGCTGCCATATACAGTTGAACCAGGTGAAGGGGGGTATTTGTTCCTGTTTTATCTGGCGCTGGGACATATCGCACGCCTCAGCAGTGGAAGAGTACAAATTATCTTTCACCTGGCTCGCATCGCGGGTGCGATTGCCCTGGTGATCAACCTATGGCATTTTTACAGTAAGGTATTTAACAACGAGAGATCTCGATTGCTTGCATTTGGATTAGCTCTCTTCGGTTCGGGTATGGGTTGGTTGGCGTCGATGTTCGGCATTTTCAGTGCTGATTTTTGGGTTGCAGAAGGATACCCATTCCTTGCGGCTTATGCCAATCCTCATTTCCCATTGGGTTTAGCGATAATGTTGTGGATCCTGACTCCAAGATTGGACAAGGACAACCACTGGGAAGATGAGCAATCCAACCTTCACCGCATATTAATTGTGGCTGCGGGATTTCTACTCGCTATAATACTTCCTTTTGGTGTCGTAATCGCAGGAGCTGTACTTGCAGGACTTGTGATTTGGGAAGTGTGGGTAAAATCTGATGAACGGAAAGGCCTTCGGGGTGCATACCATTTTGTGAAGTCTCTCTTGAGGCAAACGGAGCTCGGGGAGAAGTTTATTTTGATGCTGCTGGGCAGCTTTCCGGTCTTGGCCTACCAGGTGTGGGTGACCCGCAGCGACCCAGTCCTGGCAGTATGGAATGCGCAAAATTTAACTGCATCGCCACCGATCTGGGAACTGCTGATTTCCTATTCTCCAATCCTTCTGGTGGCGATTCCTGGAGTATATTTTGCTGTAAAAGGAAATAAAGAGAATACCAGGGTTCTATTACTTTGGGCCGGATTGGGGTTTGTGCTGCTCTACATTCCATGGAGCTTGCAGCGCAGGTTTATCACAGGCTATATGATCCCTCTGGCTGGGTTAGCAGCAATTGGATTGGATCAACTATTTTCCAGGAAGATAATATTTGGTTTGGCGGCATTGTGTCTGGTGATCATTATGATCATCCCGACAAATTTGATGATTATCCTGGGTGGATTGCAGGCGATTCGGGGGAAAGAAGAAAGTATTTACCTGTCACAGGATGAATACCAGGGGCTTTTATGGCTTGAAGCCAATACGGAGGCAGAGGCTGTGATCCTGGCCAGCCCCGAAATGGGATTATTCATCCCAGCTTATACAGGCCGCAGGGTGTTGTACGGCCATCCCTTTGAAACGCCGGATGCTGTAAACAGGGAAACCCAGCTGCTGAGTTTCTTTTCCGGGGCAGAGTATGGATTTGACGAACAAGCAATCCTTGGTGCTGAATACCTGTTTTATGGCAACCGGGAGCGCGAATTGGGTATGATAAACATAAGTCAGGGTTATGAGCTCGTTTTTGAAGCACGAGACCTACAAATATTCCAAATTAAATAGCAGCGCTCCTATACCTATTAAAGGACTTGAAACCAATATAGCTTCACAGCGGCGGAGATTGGATTGAGTGAGAAACCAGCAATAATTAAAGATTCAGAGAGAGGAAATATATGGCGCCAGGTGTTTATAGCCATCTGTCGGCTGCCAGCAGTTTGGATTCTGGGCCTGCCATTACTCTTATTGATTCCATCGATCGGTTTGTTTCCTTACCCGGCATTAAACTCTTCCTTTTCCGATTTGACCATAACCCATTATCCTAATGCGATTTTTCTAAGGGAGGCGATTGCGAATTGGCATGAAATTCCCTTGTGGTCCTCGACAATAATGAGCGGGTATCCATTCGCAGCAAACCCCTTATCAGGAATGTGGTACCCACCAGGTTGGTTGGTGTTGATCTTGCCTTTGCCGCTTGGATTTAACCTGTTGATCGGTTTGCATCTGATCTGGGGAGGCATTGGTTTATACCGGCTGATGAGAGAAGAAGGGCTCGAACAGGCAGCTGCGCTGATGGCAGGTCTAGCCTTCGCACTGCTTCCAAAAATATTTGCGCATTACGGGGCGGGTCACTTGACATTGTTGTACGCCGTGCCTTGGACACCTTGGCTGCTGTTGAGTCAGCGAGTCTTAGTTAAGAACTCAAGGTGGTTCAAGGTACCACCTGGTGCAGTGTTGGCATTGATATTCCTGGCCGATGTGCGCTGGGGAGCTTATGCGACAGTGGTTTGGTGGGCGTATTCAGCATTTCACTCGCAGTGGAATTGGCGAGTTTTGATTAAAGAACTTTTCGAACAAACTGCACTGGCATTACTTTTAGCTGCGCCTTTGCTCCTTCCGCTGATCGAATTCTCTGCACTATCCACTAGGTCAGACCTTGCAGCTGGAGATGTGCTCGCTCATTCAATCCCGGTGCTAAATCTATTGGGCTTGCTGTTTCCCAATAGCGGCACCAATCATGAGTGGGTTCTCTACAGTGGTGCTATTGTTGCTCTTTTGGCTCTGTCTGGCCTTTTGTTGAGTGGGGCGCGCAACAAATATTATTGGGGTTTCCTGAGCTTGGCGAGCATCCTGGTAGCACTCGGTTCGCAATTACCCGCTTCGGAAATGATCGCAGCATTGCCCTTGATTAGCTGGCTGCGAGTTCCATCAAGGACACTTTTCCTAACAGGTTTAGGGATTGCTGCCTTAGCGGGGTATGGGATCGATGCGATATACCAAAAATCGACCTCACAGCAGGTAAGAATTTTGGGATTAACACTCTTTGGGACGGTTGGATTCGCACTGTTGCTGCTGGTTGGATTCAGTTGGTATTTTGGTGAGATCCCAAACGGAATGCTGTGGGGGACTGTCGGAATGGTGATCAGCGCAGTGTGGATTGGGGTTGGAATAAAATCAAAAGTTCCGATGACTATCTGGATTGGCGGTGTGTTCCTAATCGCCGTGATCGATTTGGTTATGGTTGATTTAAATAGTTTTGTGGGGAGAAAAGCTGAACAGGTGCTTTCTGAAAGGGAACAAGTTGCCCAGTATATCGCGCTCCGAGGGGGAGATACACGGACATATTCGCCATCTTACAGCATTCCCCAACAAACCGCAGTCCGCTACGGAATAAGGATGGCCGATGGTGTTGACCCCTTGCAAATTGCGGATTACGTGCGCTTTATGGATGAAGCCACAGGTGTTCCCAGGTATGGGTACAGTGTGACCTTGCCACCATTTGCCAACGGTGAGCCCAAAGTTGATAATGAGTCTTATTCACCAGATCCGGTGCAATTAGGTTTATTAAATGTTGGCTACGTGGTATCTGATTTCCAATTGGAAGTGGACGGCTTGAGCCCAGAACAGAAAGTTGGTGATGTTTACATCTACAAGAATGAGAGACAGAGATTTCCGGCTTGGGTGCAGTCCGGGGTCGATTCAATTGGAGAAGAGATCAGGCCAGCAATAATTACACAAAGAACTGCCAACCGCATCCAACTCTCAGCATCTGGACCTGGAACACTGGTCGTTTCGGAAATTTTATATCCTGGATGGCAAGTGCGGATAGATGGCGAATTAAGTGAATTTTTTGTTCAAAATGGAACCCTAATGGGGGTGGATCTGAAACCAGGGTCGCACGAGGTTGATTTGCGGTTTAGGCCATTGAGTGTAACCATAGGATTGATCCTGTTTGGTCTGGGAATAATCCTTTTGGTATGGAACTTCAAGAGCGCTTCCAAACGAACAATTGGTGGATAATTCTAACCAGATCAATACTTGCAATTGTGCAAACCGCATTAAGATGATAAAATGGTAACAAATCAATAACAGTTACGTAAGAGAATGGGTGTTTCTGCAGGAGGAACCGAATGCTTAACCTCCCCACTGAATACCGCGATGGTACCGCTGCTCAAAAAGGTGTAGATTTGGATACCATCCAGGCGAGGTCGTCTGCCCGGCGAGCCTTAATCATCGACGATGATCCAGATACAGTTGATCTGATCAAAATAATATTCAGGAATGCTGGAATGGATGTGGTTGGCGCCTTCAGCGGAAAAGAGGCGATCCAAAAATGTTCCGATTCAATCCCCTCGGTGATCTTGCTCGACCTGATGATGCCGGATATGGATGGATGGGAAACCTTCAATAATATTCGTCAAATGACCGATGCACCGGTGATCGTTGTTTCCGCGGATACGAAGAGAGAGAATGTTGTTAAAGGACTAAACACAGGATTCGATGATTATGTAACCAAGCCCTTTTTCCCACCCGAGCTCGTGGCACGCGTTAATACAGTCCTTAGAAGGTCAGGTGGAAGCAAACCGGTTACGAAACGGGTTTATCCAGAAATTGACCTGACGATTGATTTTGAAACCCATGAAGTATATTTACGAGGCGATGAAATCCACTTATCTTCACGAGAATTTGCATTGTTGGAGGTACTGGCGAAAAAAGCTCCCCGGCTTGTTCGTTATGAAGAGATCGCCACCAAAATCTGGGATAAAGATAATTACAAAGTACGCAACCGTATTAAATACCTTATCTATCTGCTCCGGCAAAAAATTGAGATCGATCCAAATGATCCCCAGTTGGTTATTAACCGGGAAGGTTTGGGTTACCAGCTGGATATCAAGGAGAAAGCAGAACCGCTTGTGTAAGCAACTATTTGTTTGACTCTGAAAAGACCAGGTGATTTTTCCTGGTCTTTTATTTTTGGAAGTAAGCCCCCCGGGCCGGGTATATCTGTTAGAATTTTTAGCAATGTTTCAGCGTGCATCGCGATTATTATATTTACTTCTATTTCTCTTTCCTTTTGCCCTCTTTGCTCCAACAATACTGGGTAGGCGTGCTTTATTTTTTGGGACACCCCTCAATCAATTTGTTCCCTGGTGGACCTGGTCGTGGGAGGCTGTAGCCTCTGGCGTGTTTCCGATCTGGAACACGATGTTGGGGATGGGTGCACCGCTGATCGCCAATTACCAGTCTGCATTATTTTACCCACCAACCTGGTTGTATTTCATCGCCTACACAGTTGGCGGAATCGGTGCCATGGCCTGGCTCATGGCTATCATGGTAGTAATGCACCTATTTTGGGCCGCCCTGGGTATGGCGCTGCTTATACGTGAATTGAAACTAGGTAAATTGGCTCAATTAGTTGGGGGATTGGCTTTTGGGTTGGGCGGATACCTGGTGGCAAGAGCAGGGTTTTTGTCAATCAATGCTGCGGTCTCATGGCTGCCCTGGATCATTTTGGGGGCAACCCGATTAGTAATTGGATTTTCCTACCAGCCAGCTGAACAAAGAAGTTCTGAGACCGCAATAAGTACTCGAAATAATAAGATCATGTCAGGTTACTTGCTGCTGGTCAGCGTGATCGCCATGCAGCTTTTAGCTGGGCATGCCCAAACTGCTTGGTACAGTGTACTGTTAGCAGTAACCTGGGTGTTATATCTAGGTTTGATCGATCCCTGGCTTAATAAGCGTCGCGCAAGACCAAAAGCTTCTTCCTCTTCGAACTCAAGCAAGATTGAAGATGACCAGCAAGTTCAAGGGTATGGATTACGACAGTCCCGGGTCGCGATGCTCCTGATCTTTTTCGGGAGTGCTCTGGTGTTCGCAATTGGATTAGCAGCGGTACAGCTGCTGCCTACTGCGGAGTATCTGCTGGAATCTCAACGGTCAGCAGCGGTCGACTATGATTTTGCGATGTCATATTCTTTTTGGCCCTGGCGTTTTCTCTCTTTTCTTGCTCAGGGATGGTTTGGAAATCCAGCCACGGGTGATTATTGGGGATATGCAAATTATTGGGAAGATGCGGTGTACATCGGCCTGATACCTTTTATTCTTGCGATAGCAGCGATATTGACCCGTGGTAAAAAAATTGCCCGTCAAACCCTGGTTAATCCCCGTTTCATAGGATTCTTGGTTGTCCTCATCCTGGTAACATTTCTGATCGCCCTGGGACGTAATACCCCAATATTCCCCTGGTTGTATCAGTATGTACCAACATTTGACATGTTTCAAGCGCCGACGCGCATTTCTGTTTTGGCGATATTTGCCCTGGCAATCCTGGCTGCGATTGGAGCAGAATCTTGGTCTCGTCCGGAAGGCAAGCTTCTTTACTGGCTCCGCCTGGGAGTGATGGCTGCAGCGGCAATCACAATTGGAGCAGGTCTGGCTCTTTTCTTATCGCGGTCATTATCTTTAGGAATTCGCCCTTCACTCATTCGGGCAACGGCCTGGCTTGGATTGTGGGGTTTAGGTTTGGGATTCCTGGCGCTCAAAGCTCCCCTGAGAGGTAAAGATCCAAACCAGGACCGGGAATGGGGTTGGTGGCATTGGGCTGTCGTGATGTGGATTGGGTTGGACCTTGTTGTGGCTGGTTGGGGACTTAATCCCAGTGTCGATCTGAGTGTATACCAGGATCCTTCACCTACCGCTGAGGAAGTCGAACAGGCACTCGATGGTGGGCGAATTTATTTAAATTCAGAAGATGAAGAGCAGTTGAAATTTGAACGCTTCTTGCGATTTGACACCTTTCAACCATTCGAAGAAGGAGAGGATTGGCAGAGTTTACGTGCTTCCTTACTGCCAAATATTACTGTTTTAGATACTCTTCCTTCAGCCAATAATTTTGATCCTCTCTTGCCAGCCAGGTTCTCATCATGGTTAGAAGTAATGCAGGACGTTGATGCACAAGTGTTGGACCAAATGCTGAACCTGATGGGGGTCACAGTAGTAGAAAGCATAGACTTAAACGAGACGTATGGCGTCCGATTTGATAAGCGAGAGGCGTATCCCCGGTTTCGATGGGTAAGCTGCGGGATTGGTGCGGCTGATGAACTTATGGCGATCGAGTTGATTAAGAATAACACAATTGACCATGACAGCGGAGTAATTCTTGAAACAGCATCTGCAGGTCCACAGCCCATTTGTAATCGTGAGAATGCAGCTCAGCTGCAATTAGTAACGGAGCAAGAAAATCTAAATAATGTGAGGGTTAATTCTTCGTCTGCTGGCTACTTGGTGATGTCAGATGTATGGTATCCTGGTTGGCAAGCTTTTGTGGATGGTGAGCTAGCTAAACTATGGCGTGCAAATTACCTGTTCCGTGCGGTTGCTGTTCCAGCTGGTGAGCACGAGGTTACTATCGCATATCAACCAAAAGTGTTTTATGGGGGAGTTGCAGTCAGCAGTGTGGCATTTATTGGCTTGATCGCTATTGTATTGATCTGGCTTATAAAGGTTAAATCTGCAAAAAGTTAGTCGAGTTATTTGCATAAAGGTTGTTCATGATAATTATCAAAATGGTAGATAATTCACATACAATTAGATGCCAACAGAAATTACCTTTGAAACTATTACTTTGGAGCCGCAAATGATAAATGTTCAGGAATTTTCAGATCGATTGATTAATAATATTGAAAAAGTGATCGTTGGCAAGCGAGAAACCGTCGAGTATTCGGTAATAACCTTGCTGTGCCAGGGACATTTACTGATCGAGGATGTCCCTGGAGTGGGCAAAACGATGCTGGCACGCAGTGTAGCTCGTTCAATCGGCTGTTCCTTCAGCCGGATTCAATTCACTCCAGACATGCTCCCCAGCGATGTGACCGGGATTTCCATATTCAATCAGGTCAGTCGTGAATTTGAGTATCGTCCAGGACCGATCACGGCGCAGATTGTACTGTCAGATGAAATCAACCGGGCGACACCAAAAACCCAAGCGGCTCTTCTGGAAGCCATGGAAGAACGTCAGGTCACTGTCGATGGAGTGACACATTTCTTACCAAAACCATTTATGGTGATGGCTACTCAAAACCCCATTGAGTATGAAGGAACTTTCCCACTCCCAGAAGCACAGCTGGATCGCTTTTTGCTCAGGGTGCAGCTCGGATACCCAAATTCGATGGATGAGATTAATATACTTGAGAGACAGCAGTTTGTGCACCCGATCGAAACGCTCGATAAAGCGATTAGTGAGCAAGAAGTCTTGCTAGCCCAAGAAGAGGTGAAGAAAGTATACGTCTCACCAGAAATCAAGGCTTACATGGTGGAGATCACTCGCCGGACAAGAGATTTCCAGGATGTGTACTTGGGAGCCAGCCCGCGAGGCAGCCTGACCTTATTCCGGACAAGTCAAGCCAGAGCGGCGATTTATGGAAGGGAGTATGTCCTCCCGGATGATGTCAAATCCCTTTCCGAACCTGCCTTGTGCCACAGGATAATATTGGGACCTGCTGCTCGACTTCGGGATGTGAGCGAGGCAGAGGTGGTCAATGAAATTGTGAGCAGTGTTCCAGTGCCTGGCGGGGATTTGAGCAAGGGAGGTTGATATGACGGTGGGAGCACGCATCGTCGTGATTCTACTGTTGCTTAGTCTGGTTGCTGGTATTGTAACCGGGTCAAGTATTTATTTTCGCCTGGCTTATGTTTGGGCTTTATTGCTGATCGTGAGCTGGATCTGGTCGTGGCAAGTTTTGCGGGGGGTGCAGTTGGAAAGAAATGCTCGCTCAACTCGGGCCCAAGTTGGACAGATCTACGAGGAAAAGATCGAATTAGATAATGCGGGACGGCTACCGCGTTTATGGCTTGCGGTGGGCGATCGCTCGTCTCTGCCCGATTCATCTGGCTCAAGATTGTTTCCAAAAATTGAATCCCGCCGTGGGAGGGCATATCTTTCTCGGACGCGTCTGTTAAAAAGGGGAGTTTTCCCGCTTGGACCGACGGCTCTTGAATCTGGAGATCCATTTGGATTGTTCCCGGTTGAGCGGCTTTACCCGGCAAAGGAATCGCTCTTAGTGTACCCCTTGCTGGTAGATGTCCATGATTTTCCAAGCCCTGCCGGCGTTCTTCCAGGTGGAGAAGCACTTCGCAGACGCACACCGCAGGTCACACCAAATGCGGCTGGCGTGAGGGAGTATGCCCCCGGAGACTCGATGAATCGAATTCATTGGGTCAGCACTGCACGCAGAAATCGATTGATGACCAAGGAATTCGAGCTTGATCCACAAGCAGATGTGTGGATATTCTTGGATGGTTCAGAAACTGGGCAGGCCGCGGTTCCTTTTTCCTGGCCAAAGAAAAGCAAAGACGATTTATGGAAACACAAGTTTGAATTTACCTTACCACCTTCTACTGAAGAATATGGGGTTAGCATCGCGGCTTCTATTGCGCGCTATTATCTTCGAAAAGGGCGTTCTGTTGGATTTATAACCTCTGGCCAGACCTTAACCATGATGCCTCCAGATCGAGGTGGTAGGCAGCTGGGGAAAATTTTGGAATCATTAGCATTACTGCGAGCAGAGGGCACACTTCCGATATGGGGTTTGGTGGATATTCAAGCCCAGCATCTTGCTCGGGGCAGCACGATCGTGATGATCACTCATTCGGTTGAAAAGGAAGTAATCGTGGCAACCGATTTTCTTGCTCGCAGAGGACTCCGACCTGTCACAGTGTTAATTGATGCTGCATCATTTAATGGTCCCGCAGGATCGGATGAGATTGCAGAGGGTTTACGGTTCATGAAAATACCCTTGCGGATTGTTCGCAGGGATGATGATATTACCAAAGCATTATCATTTGAAACCCAATAGGAATATTTATGACAACCAAAATCTGGGATGCGATCATCATAGGTGGTGGGATTCATGGCGCCAGTCTGGCGTATCATCTAACCCTGGAGGGTTTAAAACCACTTGTATTGGAAAAGCATTTTATCGCGGTTGGGGCAACTGGACGATCCAGTGGTTTGGTGAGGTTGCATTACGATCTCGAGCTTGAATCGCGCCTGGCCTGGTTATCATATGATTACTTTAAGAATTGGGGCGATAGGGTGAGCGGGGAGAGTGGTTTTACCCGGACGGGATTTATGCAATTTGTAGAACCTGGGGCGATCGATAGTTTGAAAGCCAACATCCAGATGCAGCAGAAATTGGGTATTCCGACCTTGTTAATTGACGGAGGGGATGTAGGTCGCCTGGCACCAACATTTTATCGTGAAGATATCGAATTTGCCGCATATGAACCCGAGTCAGGATATGCAGACCCGAGCAGCTGTACCCGATCTTTCATTGATGCTGCCAGGGAAAAGGGTGCCAAACTCATCCAAAATTGTGAGGTGCTGGACCTGATGATTGACGGGGATACCATCCGGGGGGTGAAAACGAATAATGGTGATTATTCAGCTCCTGTCGTGGTAAACGCTGCTGGACCCTGGGCAGGTCCAATTGCCAGTATGGCTGGATTAGATTTACCCATTAACACCTGGCAGCATGACACGATGTTTGTCAGGCGTCCCCAGGCATTAGCAGATGAACACCCCACTGTGAATGATTTCCCAAATTCTATGTATTTTCGTCCGGAGACCGGGGGATTAACCCTGGTTGGTTTAGAGGATGACAATCCCATTGGCGAAGCTCCGGATGGTGATACCGACCATTCAAAACCGGGTTTTGTGGAGCGCGCAATTGATCGGCTCTGTAAGCGTGTTCCTGGCATGGACCGAGGATCTTTACACAGTTCTCACGGTGGTTATGATGGCATTACCCCCGATCAAAGAGCGATTCTTGGACCAGCTGGACCGGCGGGTTTTTACCTTGACTGCGGTTTCAGTGGGACCGGATTTAAAATAGCACCCGCAGTTGGTGCCTGCATGGCTGAATTAATCGTCCGCGGCCAATCTGAAACAGTTGATAT
>JALHTN010000189.1 GCA_022865865.1 Anaerolineales bacterium | reverse complement strand
CTTGGACGAAACTCAGGAAATTGAATTAGAAAAAATCATGCAAGCAGCAAGAAATGAATTATTACGCGAATGATTGCTTATTGAGTATGGATTCAAAAATTCCATGTGGAAAAACCGGGATCCAAATATATAATATATAAGTGAAGAAAGGAGGTGTCCCCAAGAGATATATATTTTGAGACAATAATTAGTCAGCCCTGGCCCACCAACCCTACTATGTTTTTCGATACCTATCTAAGGAGGAAGAAAAAATGAAGAACAAATGGTTGCTCTATTTACTGACCACTTTGGTTGTACTCTCGCTGATCCTGGCGGCATGTGCACCGGCAGCCACTGAAGCACCAGCAGTCGAGGAACCTGCGGCCGAAGAACCTGCGGCCGAAGAACCCGCTGCTGAAGAACCAGTCGTTGAGGAACCCGCAGCCGAAGAACCTGTTGCCGAAGAACCTGTTGCCGAAGAACCCGCAGTGGAAGAACCAACCGAGCTCAAGACTGTCACCATGACTTTCTACGAGGAGCCGGATACCCTCAACCCACTCTACACCCAAATGTGGTTTGCCCAACTGGCTTACAACTTGATACATTTGAGCTTCTGGAATTTTGACGATTCACAAAATGCAAACCTGGAGCTGGCGGCTGAATTTCCGACCATGGAAAACGGCCTCATCTCGGAGGATGGCCTGACCATTACCATTCCCTTGAGGCAAGATGTGATATGGAGCGACGGCACGCCGGTCACTGCCCATGACTATGTCTTCACTTACGAGATGACAATGGCGGATGGGAACGCCGTTCAGACCCGCTCCCCCTTCGATCCCTTCGTAGAAAGCGTCACCGCGCTTGATGACTACACCGTTGAGATCGTGATGAATGAGCCTTACGTGGCCTGGGCCTCAGGGTTCGATGCAAGCCGCGACTTCTTACCCAAGCACATCCTGGGGCCGGTTTTCGAAGCAGAGGGGACGATCGACAATGCCGATTGGAACCGCAATCCCACTGTGACCAACGGTCCTTACAAACTAAAGGAATGGGCAGCAGCCAGCCACCTGATCCTGGAAGCCAACGACGATTACTGGCGCGGCCGGCCTAATATTGACGAAATCTTCATCCGCATAGTGCCGGACGATGAAGCCCAGATGGCAGCCATCAAAGCCGGTGATACCGACATCGGTGTCTTTATGACCGCAGCCGACAAACCGGATATCGATGAGTTACCGGATGTTGAGCTCATTGCCTCAGGTGGTGGTGGATGGGTCGAATCCTGGTTCTTCAACCTGATCTCAGAGGAGCAGGCAGCCGAGAATGAGCTGGAGCCGGGTCATGTGGCGCTGCAGGAAAAGCTCGTACGCCAGGCCATCGTGCAAGGTATTGACCGTGAAGGTCTCATCGACAGCCTGTTCTATGGCCTGTACCGCATCCCCGCCGTATTCTGGTGGGACACCCCCTTTGAGGATCCTTCCATCGAACCCTGGTCTTACGATCCCGAAGCAGCCATGGCGCAGCTGGATGAAGCCGGATGGGTGGACACCAATGGCGATGGCATCCGCGATAAAGATGGTGTGGAGCTGGTCATCCAGTATTCCACCACTGCCGGAAACGAGCTGCGCGAGTCCACCGGGCTGGTCTTCCAGCAGAGCATGGCCGAGATCGGGGTCGGGGTCGAGATCCTGAATTACTCCTACGACGTGATCTGGAACGGTTATGGCGACGAAGGCCCCGCCGCCCTCGGGCAGTACGATATCGCCGAGTGGTCCACTATTGCGGATGACTACCCTGATCCAAACACTTTTACTTGGCTGTGCGCCGAAATTCCCTCACCTGATAATCCAGCGGGAGGTAACTGGCAGGGAGTTTGCATGGAAGACCTGGATGCGTTATTTGTGGAACAGGCGGTGACAGTCGATCTGGATACCCGCATCGAGCTCTATTACGAGATCGAGCGTATCATGCACGATGAGATGTTTTGGATGGGCGTGCGCACAGACCCGGATTTCTGGGCTCTAAATACCCGTGTACAGAACGTTAAATTTGCAGGGCTCGAATCCTTCTGGAACGTCTACGAATGGGACATCGCACCATGAGTTGATCGCTAAGCATTAAAAGATGGGAGGTGAGCAACCCTTACCTCCCTTCTTTTGCTATATGCTTGAGCGGTAAACTTTGAGTCTGGAGGTTTGTTGAAACTATGACTCGCTACGTGATCCGACGTATTCTGCAAGCCATCCCCTTACTGATCATCATCAGCGCCGTCCTTTTCCTGCTGGCCAACGAGATGGGTGATCCGCTGGCCTCTTTCGGCGGTCGCCGCCGTATACGTTCTGCTGACCGTGAACGGCTGGCCCGCCAATTGGGGTTAGACCAACCGGTGTTGATCCAGTATGGGATCTGGTTGATTGGCAACGACTGGATGCAGATCGATCTGGACGGGGATGGCACACCCGATGAATATGGCACTCGCCGGGGGGTTTTGAGAGGCGATTTTGGAACTTCCTTCATGGAAAAACGACCCGTGCTTGAGATCATCGGGGAGCGCTTTAAGAACACCATGATTTTAATGGTCACGGCTGAGATCGTGATCATTATTCTCGCCCTAGGGATCGGCATCTACTCCGCCATGCGGCAGTACTCCGTCGCGGATAATGTGATCACCACCTTTTCTTTCGTCGGCTACTCGATGCCGGTCTTCTGGTTGGGATTGATCCTGATGTACATCTTTGCGGTGAATTTCAAACGTTGGGGGCTGCCCTATTTCCCCACGGTTGGCATGTATGACCTGGCTGTCGGACCCACCATACCCCAGATCGCATGGCATCTCGTCCTTCCAGTCGCCACCATCGCCATCATCAGCGTTGCGGGGTACAGCCGCTATGTTCGTTCACAAATGCTGGAGGTGATCAACCAGGATTATATCCGCACCGCGCATTCCAAGGGCTTGCCCGCTCGTTGGGTGCTCACCCGGCATGCCCTTAAGAACGCAGCCCTGCCCCTGATAACCATCATCGGCATGGACCTGCCCCTGTTGATCGCCGGTGCAACAGTAACCGAATCGATCTTTGCCTGGCCCGGCATGGGCCGCCTTTATTGGGACGCGACCCAGGATACGGATATCCCCGTGCTGATGGGCATCCTGTTGATTATCTCCGTCCTGGTGGTCGTTTTTCAAATCATCACGGATATCACTTATACCTATCTCGATCCCCGTATCCGCTATGAGTGAGGAATAAAAAGATGTCTTCCAGCACAACAGATGGAAAAGATGCAGCCTGGAACTCGCTTGAGCTCGCCGTGCGTCCCCCTTTGACACCCACCCAGGTAGCCTGGCGCCGCTTCCGCCGGCACAAGATGGCTATGTTCGGTATTTTCTTGTTAGTGGCGATCATTTTATATGTGACCGCGGGATCTTTTTTCTTCACCGAAGCACAGGCCAACTATACAGATCTCTCAATCAAACTGAATCCGCCTTCGCTCGAGCATCCTTTCGGAACCGACATGGTCGGCAGGGATTTGCTGGCTCGCACGATTTACGGGGGACAAATTTCCATGATCATCGGGTTGCTGGCCGTGATCATCTCAATTATTGTCGGGGTGCTGATCGGTGCGGTTTCCGGGTATTACGGCGGGGCTACAGACAGCGTGCTGATGCGTTTTACCGAAGCCATGTTTAATATCCCCTCCCTCTTCCTGTTGATTCTCCTGGCGAAGATGCTAAGCGGAAGAATTCCCAACTTCACTTTTATGGGCCGTTCATTCAGCGGGAGCGTGGTGGTCATCATCGCGGTGATTGGGATTACCTCCTGGATGTACCTGGCCAGGATCGTGCGTGCCAATGTGCTTTCACTCAAGGAGCAGGAGTTTGTTACTGCCGCGCGCTGCACCGGCGCCAGCAATTTTTCGATTATCTTCTCCCACATCCTGCCCAACACAACCGCCCCCATTATTGTCTCCGCCACTCTCCTGGTGGCATCTGCCATCCTCGCAGAAGCTTACGTCAGCTTTCTAGGCGTTGGTGTTCAACCCCCCACTCCAACCTGGGGCAACATGCTGGACCAGGCTTATCACCATCTAGAGCGAGAGCCATGGATGTGGTTTTTCCCAGGAATGTTGATCCTGTTGGCAGTGCTGGGGATCAATTTCGTCGGAGATGGGCTGCGCGACGCCCTGGACCCCCGGGCACTTTCCGAATCCGAATAGGAGCCGCCAGTGGATCCAATTCTTGAAGTAAAAGATTTGATCGTTCAGTTTCACACACAGGATGGCATCGTTCATGCCGTGAACGGCGTCTCTTATGCCGCCGAAGCCGGACAAACTCTGGGCATTGTTGGGGAGAGTGGCTGTGGGAAGAGTGTCAGTGTACTTTCAGCTATGAGGCTGATCCCTGAACCCCCCGGAAAAATCGTCGCCGGCGAGATCATGTACAAGGGGCAGGATTTACTAAAATTGGATAAAGCCTCCATACAAGACATCCGGGGCAACGAAATCGCCATGGTCTTCCAGGACCCCATGACCTCTTTCAATCCAGTTCTCACCATAGGCCAGCAGGTCAGCGAATCAACCATCTTCCACCTGGGGTTCGACCAGAAAGAAGCACGGGAGAAATCTGTGGAACTGCTGGAACTGGTCGGTATCCCCGGGGCAGAAGAACGGATTGATGACTATCCTCACCAATTCTCAGGCGGTATGCGCCAGCGTGCCATGATCGCCATGGCGCTGGCCTGCAATCCCAGCCTGCTCATTGCAGATGAACCGACCACCGCTCTTGATGTCACCATCCAGGCCCAGATCGTTGAACTGGTCAAAGGATTGAGTGATCAGTTTGAGATGTCGATCATCTGGATCACTCACGACCTGGGTGTAATCGCCGAGATAGCCGATCGAGTGGTTGTCATGTACGCCGGCTATGTTGTGGAAGAAGCCGATGTATTTAACCTCTTCGACTACCCTAGCCATCCCTATACGCTTTCACTGCTCAAATCACTACCCAGGGTTGACACCATATCTAAAGAAAAATTAGCTACCATCCCTGGTGCCCCTCCGGATTGCCTCAGTCTCCCGCCTGGCTGCCCATTTGCCCCTCGCTGTACCTTTACCAGCGAACGATGCCAACAAGAAAATCCAGCGCTGCAGCAAATCAACCTCGACCACGAAATTGCTTGCTGGGTTGACGTAAACTCGGGAAGAGAGCGATGAGCAGCAACCAGGTTCTGGTAAAAGTCGAGCAGCTGAAAAAACATTTTCCAATTACCCAGGGCATCCTCATTCAAAAACAGGTCGGTGCGGTCAAAGCCGTGGATGGCATCACCTTTGACATATACCGGGGAGAAACTTTGGGCCTGGTTGGTGAAAGCGGCTGCGGGAAGACGACTGCTGGGCGTACCCTGCTGCAGTTGTATCGCCCAACGGCCGGGCAAGTCAACTTTGATGGAATAGAATTATCCAGCATTAAAGGCGAATCGCTGCGAAAATTAAGGCAGCGAATGCAGATGATCTTCCAGGACCCTTACGCCTCGCTTAATCCCCGCTGGACGATTTCACGCATTGTTAGCGAACCCATGCGAGTCCACAATTTAAGTCCCGGTAAAGCCCGTCTGGAACGTGTCAAGGATCTGCTCGAACTTGTACAGCTCAATACACTTTTTCTAAATCGCTATCCCCACGAATTCTCCGGAGGACAGCGGCAAAGAATCGGCATCGCCCGCGCCTTGGCCTCTGACCCCGAATTCATTGTCTGCGATGAACCGATTTCTGCTTTGGATGTTTCCATCCAGGCCCAGGTGGTCAATCTCCTGGAGGATCTGCAGCAAAAGTTCGGTTTAACCTACCTTTTTATCGCCCATGATTTGAGCATGGTCCGCCACATCTGCAACCGGGTCGCAGTCATGTATTTAGGAGTGATTGTCGAATTAACCAGCCGCAATGAGCTTTATGACAATCCATTACATCCCTATACTCAAGCACTGCTTTCCGCAGTCCCCATCCCGGACCCACGAGAAACCCGCGCCCGCCAGCGCATTATCCTGCCCGGGGATCCCCCCAGCCCAATCGATCCTCCTAAAGGATGCCGCTTTCACCCACGATGTCCAATCGTGATGGAAATTTGCAGCCAGGAAGAACCAACCTGGCGTGAAGTTGGACCAGGTCATTGGGTCGCCTGCCATGCGGTATAAAATTACTCGCCATGCCTGAGCCATTAGACTTAGAATTATTACTGCGCGTCCCTCTTGTAGAGCCTTACCTGGGTTTCGATATTTCCCCTTCCGGTTCTAGCGTGGCGTTTTCCTGGAATTTAAGTGGGCAATGGGAGATTTATACTGTCGATTTGGAGGCAGATGCCAAACCCAAGCAGATCACCGGTGGTGAGGGAGCAAAATTTGCTCCCTGCTGGAGCCCCGATGGCCAGCAAATCTCTTTTGCGCTCGATCTGGATGGCAGTGAAAACTTTGATATTTTCGTCCTCAATTTGACCACTGGAGAACAACGAAACCTGACTCCCAGCACACCGGATGCCATCATGCCAGGCTATGCCTGGTCTCCGGATGGTGACTGGATCGCGTTTAGCTCTAACCGTACCGGGCACTTCAATACTTTCGTGATGCCATCGGATGGGGGACAGGCACACCAAGTGTTGGATCAACCACACCCGGATTGGGAAGTATTCTGGTCTCCGAATGGAAGCATGCTGGCCGTGGTCGTCGAAGGTCAGGGTCAAGATCATTGGATTTACATCGTTCCACTCGATGGGGGCGAAGCATTTCCCATTACCGTCGATTGCGAACCAATCTGTGCCAAAGATGCCTGCTGGGCGCCGGATGGCCAATCACTCGCATTTACCTCGAACTTCAATGGTCAGTTCGAGATCGGCATTTACGAACTTACATCCGACTCCATTTTCTGGTTGACAGATGGAGCAGGTGAAAAAGAAAGACCGGATTGGTCTGCTGATGGTTTATTAGCATATATCCTCAGTCAAGGTCCAAAATCAGATCTGGCCCTGATGGATATCAGTTCCAGGAAGATTGAAACCTTCCAAATTGAACCCGGGGTGATTTTTACCCCCAAATTCTCGCCCACCAATGAACAGATTAGCTTTGTTTTCGATAATCCGCGTCACCCCCCTGACCTGTGGTCTTTTTCCCTTAGCGATCACACGTTCCGGCAGATCACCCATTCTCTGCCGGTCACTATCCAGCACACTGGCTTGGCTATGCCCAAAGAGATTCACTACCCCAGCCTGGATGGCATGCTAGTCCCCGCGCTGCTTTATTCCCCCCCTGAACAGGAGGACCTGCCGCCAGGTGTGCTGTATGTGCATGGTGGACCTAACTGGCTGACGCAATTTACCTGGGACCCCTTGGTCCAGCACATGGTGAGTCGCGGCTGGGTGGTGCTGGCGCCGAATTATCGCGGTTCAACAGGTTACGGGCGTGCGTGGCAGTTGGCAAGCCGGTTTGACTTTGGCGGTGTGGATAGTGCTGATGTGGCTGCTGG
>JALHTN010000188.1 GCA_022865865.1 Anaerolineales bacterium | reverse complement strand
TGACCAGCGCCAGCAGGTAAAATCCCCAGCGTGGGCTGACGAAAACGAGAATAATGCCGATGATACCGGTTGGGCAAGCGAGAAGCACATCCGCAACAGCAATTCCAAAATGAGTCTTTTGCTCGTGCCAGTCATCCGCCGTCCCATCCGGATTTTGCATAGTCTCGCCCCTGAGTATCTTGATTTGCCATACCCCAATGAGCAGTATATACAGCCCAATGAGCACCAGGAGTAAATAAAGGAATACCTGTGAGAATATGGATAAATCCTGCATAGACCCTCCTGAATCAGCAAATCTGATTAAATACGTTCAATCCAAAATAGAGATGAATAGCCATTATGGCTGAATGTGTCAGTCATGAGAACAAATTAGGTGTTCATGTTATAAGTGTGCTTAAAATTTCCTTAATATGATTGCGCGGTAGCGTGAGATGGCCCTCCATACTATGGAAACTGGCATCGCAACTCGGAATGGCTTCAGCTACAAAGCGACCTACTGAGACCGGGACATTAAGGTCCTGTTCTCCATGCCAAAGATAAACTTTCGCAGTAATGTCCTGCAACTTGAAACCCCACGGACGTGTGTATAGTCCAGCCTCGTGATTGGCTCCACGAATGCCATTCCGAAATGCCTCCCGCATACCATCGATGAAGAAATTTGCCAACCCTGGTTGGTCCAGCAGCTGACTGTCCGGCTCCGAGAGTGTCTCTTTTGTTCTCGACAAAAACTGATCAGGGTCCCTTTGCAATCCCATTGATGTTAACATCAGGATGATCCTTCGAATCAACGAAGGCGTACCTGGTATGGTCCAGCTTGCCCCATCCTTCATGCCGGGCGCATCGGGTGGACCCATCCCACATACGATGCCAGTCTTGATTAAACGATCGCGTATTCCGAAGGCACAGGCTGCCGCGTAAGGTCCTCCCCCAGAGATTCCGAGGACAGCGAATCGATCTATTTGCAGCTCATTTGCCAGGTTCATCACATCCTCAGGCCAATCCACGATTTTCCTCCCGCGCTGAAAATCGGAAAGACCATATCCTGGACGATCCGGTGCTATCACCCGAACGCTCAACTCAGAAAGCAAGTTGTCATCGGTTATTAGCTGCCAGTCAAGCCGCGAGCTGGGAAATCCATGAAAGTAGAAGACTGGTATGCCATCAGGGGAACCATAATCAGCGTAGCCCAGTATGCGACCATCCGGTAAGGTGATTTGCTGGTTTGTTTTCTTGTTGTCCATAAACTTTCCTCCAGAGCCAGATTATTTAAAACAAAGTTTATACTGATTCTAATTTCTTGCCGCGCAACAATTAAACCCACTCACCCTTGAATATGGAGAAATTACGGACGGGGGATAAATTGTGAGCATGGATGGGAAGTAGATTTTGGTGGATAGCAGGGGTTTTGTCATCGATGATCCTTTGCGGTTTACTAACGCTATCTATTTTACTCGGTTATGGCTGGATGTGGTTTTTTCGCTGGTCAAATTATCCTGAAGAAAGAGATTCCTCCAAGTAAAAAATCCCCTCTCCAGCCCTAATCAATTCAGGTCTCCAGACCCATGACAGGCAAAGCATAATTCGTTATGATGGGTGCAGTAATGTCACAGGAGGTGATCAGATGAACAAGGAAACTGTGCTCCAGGTTAATGATCTGAAGAAACATTTCGGCCAGGTACGTGCTGTGG
>JALHTN010000187.1 GCA_022865865.1 Anaerolineales bacterium | reverse complement strand
ATTGTTTAAATTAAAATGCCCTCTCATCATCCAGAATATGATTTCTGCCGGAATTGGCACCTTGACATTCGTCAGGTTGCCGAGGCTTCACAGGGCCGGTCCCTCCACCTCTCTGGATAAGAGTGCGATTTTGCGTTTCGGGTGTTAAGGTTGGAGATTTATATCATAAGCTGACTGAAGTGTCAAACGCTCGCTTGACAACGCTCGCTTGACAGCAAAGTTCCGGTTGAATTGTTCTGGGAACTTTAACTTCTCCCCGCAATGTCGGGTAATCTGAATATAGTAATTCTGATGAGCCAATTATCCACTGAATTCCTCGGATAATTTATTTCAGGGAAACCCAGGTGATGAAAGATTTTTGAGTGTAATTTTCACCTAAATGGTATGCGTTCTTTTTCTGTAGGGGGCTAACTATTTTCGTCAGTTTCTTTCCTTTATCCTGATGAACGGAGCGGATTGTTCTTTTGTGAAATCCATTTATTGATCTCCATTAATTTCGAGCACTGTTGTTTTTGATCACAAACGATCCGTGGGTAGCTCCCTGAAGAAGGTGCGTTTGCGATCGCCACCCGAGTATTTCTCTTCCAGCTGATCCCACCTCTGCAAGATCGAGGTTTGGGCACAGGCAGGACCTTTTTTCTCGACCTGGTGTAGTACCTTCAGGTGAGCCCATTCTGCTTCAATCTCCGGATGTGCTGAAAAATACTCTTCAATCTGTTTTACTACGGGTCCAACGGCACCATTGCGATCAAATAGAATTTTCGCATTGCAGAATATGTTCAGCAGGTAGGGTACATTTTCCTGGTTTTCAACCAGGGTTTCGAAGCTGGTGAAGAAGTACTGCACGACGACCCCATTCACATATATATTGGCTAAACCTGAAGCGGGTTGGCATGTGTCATAAACAAAAACGAGATCGATGTCTGACTTCCAGGTGTGTGTGCCAGAGGCAAGGCTGCCGAAGAGCAGTATTCCGATCAGGTTTTCATCACTGATCGCTTGGGTCACCATTTTATCTAGGACCTCTTCTTGCAGCATTGGCTTTCCCAAAAGTTTTCTGTAATTGTGTTCCAGCCAGAGGAACAGCGGGCGATCGGTCACTTGCGGCTTGCTTGACAATGCTTCGTGCTTTTCAACGATATTCATCATAATTTCTCCTGATTCTAAACTTGGTTGAGTACCAGTGGTAATATTTTGTTTCATTGTGAAACTCCTCATATTGAAGCGCCGACCGCGGGGACAGTCGAATCTTGCTCTGATCGGATTTCGTTGCCGGTATCTTCGATTTTGCGTACATCAGCATTGGCGAATGTGAATACTCCGCTCACAACGAACATCAGGCTGGCAAAGATGAACAAGGCACTCACGCCGGTCTTTTCAGCGACCGGTCCGGCGATCAGCAAACCGATGGGCGTCATCGCATTGGCTAGGCTGATCACCAAGGACAGAACCCGTCCCTGCATATCATCATTGACCACTGTTTGCAGTAAGGCAAAAGCCGGGCCGTTCATGAGCACATTCATCATGCCAGCGATGAAAATACCTGCTAATGCCATCTGGAAAGCGACGTTGTGCGCTATTCCCACCATCAGCAAGCCGATGGCAGTGCCAAACATGGCCAGGTTGGCGGTGAGGATTTTGCGGCGAAAGCCTCCCCATACAGTCAGCAAGACACCACCCACAAGAAAACCAACTGCCCAGGAGGATTGCATTGAAGCGATCTCCATTGCAGCACCAGCGAATTCATTCTTGACCAGAAGCGGCATCAGGGTGATAGCAGGCATCGAGATCAGGTTGATAAAAACTGCCAGGAAGATGATGTTTCGCAATCCCACCCAACCCCAGACGTAGCGGAATCCCAGGCGCATATCCTGCCAGACAGTGGCTTTACCCTCGACTTGGGCAGGATCCCCTTTTGGCTGTGGGATGTTGATGAACAGCAACGGCAAGATTGCCAGCAGCGCAGTAACTAAATCTACAGCCAAGACATTGTGCAGTGGGGTAACTGCAATTAGGAGAGCACCCAGCATAGGAGCTGCGATATTGATCAACCCTTGCAGCAGCTGGTTCAGACCCTGGACCCGGGTCAGCTGTTCTTCTGGCACCATTAATGAAGTGGAAGAGAGCATAGCTGGCATGTGGAAAGCACCTGCTGTGGAGCGCACCAGCATCAGCAGGTAAATCTGCCAGATCTCCAAGCCGCCAGCCCAAACGAGATAGATCATTACTGCTGTTGCCAGCGCGGTTACACTATCTGCAACAAGCATCACCCGGCGCCGATTCCAGCGATCTACCAAAGTGCCAGCCAGTGGTCCGACGAAAACCCTGGGCAGGAATTCAAACATAGCGGCAGTTGCCAGGACGGTTGCGCTTCCTGTAGTTTCTGTCATCCACCAGATCAGTGCAAAACCGACCAGGGCGCTGCCCAGGAGTGAAAATGCCTGGCCAGTCCAGATAGTGAAGAACGGCAGCTTCCAGCTGTTCTTGAATGTGTGTTTAATTTCGTTTGAGAAATTCATTTTGAAACTCCTGTGGTGTGATTATTTTTTGGCGGATTGCAAGTAACTTGATGCAAAGGTATGCCCAAATCCCGGATGCGGATCAAGATTCCAAACAGCTGGGCTTGATCTTCGACCTCGCAGGAGATCAAAGATTCCCCATTGGGCAATATTGTGACCTGAAATCTATCGAAATTCTTGATGAGCAGATCACCGATGTGGCCAGTTATTCTGATCTCACAGTGTTGGGAGTGGGTTTTTGCCCTCATGTCACATTCCTTTGTCGAGTACGAACCAATGTGACATGAATGTAAACCCTAGAGGGTTGATATGTCAGTAGTCTAAAGATGTATTGGGGGGTTGATTTTCAGCGGAATGCGGTCAAGCAGAATGAGATCAATCTATAAGATCCAGTTCTCTAGCTTGAATGACAGCTTGTGTGCGGTTCTTTACCTGCAGCTTTCCGAATATATTGTTGAGATGTTTTTTGACTGTGCCCAAGGAGATGAAGAGGGCTTCAGCGATCTGGCGGTTGGAGTACCCCCTTGCCACGAGGGACAGTACTTCCAGCTCGCGTTCACTGAGAGCTTCATAGGGCTGCGGTAAGTGTGTGCTTGAATCCCGGTAAGGGTCGTGGTCGGCCAATAATGCATCAATAAATTCAGGGGCGAAGTGACGGGCAGCAGGAAGTAAATCCAATAATGCCTGACCTTCATTATGAAAGGCCCGGCGATAATCCTGCTGAACCGCATATTCAAGCGCCTTTTCGATGTAACCAGACACCTTCGTTTGCTGTTCGCTGGCTGACTCTGTGAGTGCCTGCAGCAGGTTGATGGTGATCAGTTTCCGTTTGCGCTGGCCAGCTAGCGCGCTGGATTGCATTGAATTGAGCAGGTTGCGTGCATCCGCGAAACGTTTTTGAGTGATTAGCAACCGAACATAGGTGAAGTACTGCTGCTCGAACCAGTGTTGGGGTGTATCCAGAGGGGAGAAATTTCTGGATACAGCCCATCGTTCAACCACAAGGAGATCGCCATTTATTAGTTTGGCTTGGGCCTCTAACGCCTCAAACCAGCTGTAGTGTATTTCCTTAGCTCCGATGCTGCTGGCCAGATCGCGTCCCTGGGCGGTTATCTTCACCAATTGATCGTAATCATGATTTGCCAGGTGGATGCTTGCCAAAATATATAGCCCCCACAATTTCCCCTGGGCGACATTGACCAGCTCCAGACCCTGAAGTGCGCGTTGAACCTGTTCCTGTGCAAGGTCGAGCTGGTTCGCTTCATAAGAGAGCAGGCTCCACGGAAGGAAAACGCCAGCAGATAAATCCAAACCCGCAGATGAACACCATTTTTGATCCGCAGCGAATTCTTCGCAAATAGTGAGTGCCTGGTTACGATTCCCCAGCTCGTTCAAGGAAAAAATCAAGTTCGTGAAAACCACCAGAGTGCCCAGTTGATCATCTGCTTTGTGACCAGAAATGAAAGCCTGCCTGTAAATTTCAGCAGCTGCAGACACGTCTCCTCTTATCTCCAATATCTGTCCGAGAACATTCAAGGTCAGGTTGCGGAAGAAAAGATCATCGGGTTCAAGGTATTCCAGGGCATCCCTGGACAAGTTTATGCCGCGTTCTAAATCACCCTGGTAAAGTGCCAAATGCGCTTGAAGGCTCATCAGCTGGCCCTGTAAAGAAGAGGATGCATCTTGAGGGAGGTTTTTCTGTGCGGCCTGGGCATAGGGAAGAGTCGCTGCCGGGTTTTCAGAAAAGAAAGTGATTAAACCCTTATAAGTGGCCAGCTGGCTGTTGCTCATCAATTCCTTCTCAGGCAGTGAATTCAGCCAGCTGGAAAGGGAAGAGATCTCACCGCCTTCGAACGCCCCCTTAGCCGCATTCGTTATAGCTGTTATTAACAGTTCATTGTCTCCGGAAGCTGAGGCATGTTTGACTGCTTCTGGATATAGATTATTGGTCATAAACCACTCAGCTGCGATTACGTGCAGGGTAGCTTGAAGCTGGTCATCCAATTGGGATCGCAGGTAATCAAGGAAGAGGTGATGGAAGCGATACCAATTTCGCTGTTCATCGAGGGGGATCAGGAAAAGATTGCTATCTTCCAGGAGACTCAGCAGGTGCTGGGAATCCTTGCGTCCGGTAAGCATGTCACAAAGTGGGGCGGAAAACCTATCCAGAACTGCGATCTGCCGCAGGAATGCTTGTATCTCCTCCGGCTGTTTGGAAAGGACTTCATCGGCCAGGTAATCGATCACAAAGCGGTGGCTGCCGCCAAACGAATCTAAAAAGGCACCTTTATCCTCATGTTTCGTTAACGATAGTCCGGCAAACTGCAGGCCGGCAATCCAGCCTTCAGTGCGTGATTCCAATTGTGCAATCTGATCATCGGACAGATCCAGACTCATGCTTTGTTTCAAGAATTGCTGAGCTTCCTCTGGGGTTAAGCGTAAATCTGCCTGCCGAATCTCAAGCAGCTGGTTGCGGGCTCGCAGCCGGCTGAGTGCTAAGGGCGGGTCAGAGCGGCTGGCAATAAATAGGTGCATGTGGGGAGGCAGGTGGTCGAGCAGGTAGGTGAGTGAATCGTGGACTTCTTGGTTCTCAATACTGTGGTAGTCATCCAAGACGAGTGTGAAATCCCGCTCGATCTGGGCGAGATCATTGAGCAGCGCAGAGAGGATCGATGATGGCGAGGGGGTTTGGGTGGATTTAAGCAGGGCAAGCGAGATTTGGCCAATCTCAGGGCTGATTTTTTGTAGAGCCGCGATCAGGTAGCGGATGAACAATAGGCCGTCATTGTCCTCAGCATCCAGCGATAGCCAGGCAGTGGGGAAATCCCGCTCTTTTATCCAGATGCTTAACAAGGTACTTTTACCATATCCCGGTGGCGCTGCCACCAGAGTCAGTTTGCGGGAGAGCCCTCCGTCTAGCTGTTCAAGCAAGCTGCGGCGGATAATATAGCGCTGGCGGGGCTCAGGTATGAATAGCTTGGTGCTGAGGAGATGCGAGTGCAAGGTGATTCCTAGAGACTAATGAATAATTATTGAGTAATATATATTACACGATCTTTCTGTTTTAGCTCATCATTTCAATTGAAATCCAGGGAGAACAGAAAATGCCTCACCAAATGATGAGGCATATCTGGCTTTACTTAGTTTTCCATCAGTTATTCATCTGGGTAATCACCCCACTGTCTGTTTATCAGCGACCACACAGCAGGTCCCCTCCATAGTTCGCTCAGGTATAGAGAAGTGTCAGGATTATCGCCATCCAGAACCAGGATGCTTTCCCCTGGGGACCACCAATCGACGAGGTTGATAAACGAATTATTTCCTTGAGGGGCATCTCCTATGCGGGAGTAATTCTCGATCTTTTGCAAATCTTCCGAGAGCTGGTATATCCACACGCCACCCTGCCCGGAAGGGCTTGCATCATAATTGCCAACCAGCTGTTTAAGATTTGGAGCCCAAAGGTTACCAAATGGTCGCGGTAGGTCCATTGGATCTTCCCCATCTGGTGTGGCAGGGATGAAGGCTGGTGAACCATCTAAAGGTACGACCCAAAAGGGTTGATCCGGATAGATGAGGGCATTTTGATCGACCACCCAAATTGGCTGGTCAACAATATTCGTACCTAAGAGTCCTTCACTGCCGAAATCCGAGACCCTCTGCACTTCCCGTACTGGAGCAGCGAGACCATTTGGGAATGATACCAGGTATGTACCAGCACAGGATTCTTTTACTCCTACCCAAGAGACGGCATTAACATAAGCAAGTTGACTGCCATCCGGAGACCAGGAGAAAAGATTGGAGGCGCATTCTGCGATCATCTCTACCCGGTCAGGACCGGAAACGAATACCAGGTCGATCTGCTCTTTTTGCGGGTTGTATATTGCTGCGGTCACTCGTTCGCCATCTGGTGACCAGGCAGCACGGATAACATTATCTTTCAACCACTCTTGCTCAGTACCGGTCTCATAATCATAGACCCACAAGCTGGTCACTGAGACATTATTATGGTCTGAACCGTGGAAAAATTCCGGGGAGTATGCGAGCCGGTGGTTTAGTGGGTTGTATTCCCAAAATATCTCGGTGTACACCGGGCTGGGTTGGACAGTTAATTCCCCATCTTCGAGAACCAATACTCCGATATCTGAGCTGGAAAAGGGGGTCAGGTGGGCAATCGTGACTATGTCAGGGTATTGGGGAGAATCCTCGATCAAGGTGACTTCCGTCTCTATTGGTAATGGTTCAGGAGCAGGAGGTCCAGTTTGTTCTGTTGGCTCAGTAGCAGGTATTTGAGTGGGTGGTGGAATGGTTTCAATACCAACTTCAAATGTGCTGCACCCTGCTAATAGAATCGATGCTGTACCAACTAGTAAGATAAGGAATTGCGATTGCATTTTCATTTTCATTTTCATTAAAAGGCACCTCGAAATAAATTATGGAAATCACTTGAATTAATAATCGATGGAATAACTATATCAAAGGTTTGTTGCGAAAATGTCGCCTCCATGTCACAGGATGGTAACTCAAAGTGATAACTCTGGAAAACAATTTGCTGTACATTCCAGTATGATTGGGTAATCCCGGAACCGATCTCATGGGAGATACATTACCTGGACTGATAGCTCATCCTCTGGAGGTGAATAAATGAATAGGATTAGATTTACAATCATTTTTTCGCTAATCTTGTTGCCTGCTTGCGCTGGAAAACCCACCCTGGAGGAATTTAATAATGGAAACGAGCAAATTGAACAAGAGATTGTTGAGGACGAGCTTATTGATCGCCAGCTTGTCGATAGCGAGCTGGTTGATCGCGAATGGGTATTGAATTTGCTTGAAGGAAATCCACTCATAACTGGAACTAATATTATTCTGACGTTCAACGATACATCTTTTTCTGGTTTTGCAGGCTGCAACTCGTATGGGGGTCCGTATGAACGAAATGAGAATGGGGAAATCAAGATCATAGAAATCTCTAGCCAGGCAGAGGGCTGTATTGATCCCGTAGGTGTATTAGAGCAAGAAAGTGAATATCTTGAAAATTTGATCAATGCTGACCAATATGAAATTACCGGAAATGAATTGACATTGTCAGGTCAAAAAGGCGAGCAAAAACTGGTGTTCATTCTCAGAGAACCTGACGATATGAATCCTTCCTGGTTGGAGAACACGCAATGGATGCTCGTTTCCTCCGATGGTTTCCCACTGATTGATGGCTCTGTTATCACATTATCTTTCACAAATGGGGAGATTGAAGGTTATGGAGGCTGCCGGGATTATATTGGGGAATATGTTGCAGATGGAGATCAAATTGTTTTTCCAAGGACAGAGATGATCAGTGAGGTTTGTGACGATCTCGATTTGCAGATTCAGGAGTCAGAATTTACTACCGCGTTGGAATTGTCGGCACATTATCGTATCCAGGATGATCAACTGGTATTGGAACTGGCAACTGGCTCTTCGGTCTTGTTTGAGCGAATTGAGTGAAAATTTAGCACGATTTCACCTGGATGATAATCAAATAATAAGCCGGAAGAGCTTATTCTGTTTATCTTTGCAACCAAAGCTATTCGTTTAATTCTCCTCAGAGAAGATCTCGATCCTTACCTGACTGAAGGTATAGTTATTCGATTTATAAGCAGAGCAGGCAGATATCCCGACGATCATGTCAGCTTCAGCGCGCAAATCGATGAAATCACCTGGTTTTGATAATGGTGGTTGGATGTCGATCTGACCTGTATCAGCAATTTTGCCATTCATGAAGATGT
>JALHTN010000186.1 GCA_022865865.1 Anaerolineales bacterium | reverse complement strand
TGCTGGCAGTGGCTTGTGGAGCACCCGCTGCAGAAGCTCCCCCAGCTGAAGAAGAAGCAGCACCACCTGCAGAAGAAGAAGCCGCTGGACCGACTTCGCTCGATTTCGTCGTCTGGTCCTACGGTATTGAGACTATTCAAGACAACATCGCGAATTTTGAGGCCGCAAACCCTGAGTGCCAGATTAATCTCCAGGATCATTCCTGGCTCGAATACCACGACACGATGGTTGGGCGATTTGCAGCTGGCAGCCCCCCACCCTTACTTTATGGCTCCGACCACTGGCTCCAGGAATGGGCTTCAGCAGGTTGGCTGGCACCGCTCGACGAAAACTTCCCCCAGGTCCTGGATTACGATGATGAGCTGGCACCCTATGCCCGCCAGGGAATGACCTACGAAGACAACGTCTACGGTCTTTCCTACTATGCCGACACCATGGATTTTGTTTATAACGAAGAACAGATCAAAGCAGCTGGATTCGATTCAGGTCCAGAGTCGTGGCAGGATTTATGGGATATGTCAATGGCGCTCAAAGACCAGGGGATTGTTGAATACCCGCTGGTCCTGGCATTCTCCCAGCAAGAAGGTGCTTCCATTGAGGCGCTGATCTCAATGGTCTATGGACGCCACGAAGGATCAGGTGCACTCTTTGACGAGAGTGATACCCCTACCTTCAATTCAGAAGGCAGCGCAGCTTATGAAGCCATTGAGTGGTTACGACAGGCCTACGAAGCTGGCATCCTTGATCCGGCGAGTCTGTCAACTGCCGAAATCGATCAGGTAAAGAGCTTGCAATCTGGCGCCCATACCTTCTCCATTGTGCCGCAGTACAACATGGCAGAGTTGAATAGACCGGAAAGCGGTGAATACGCCGGTTCCTTCATGATCGGTCTCATGCCAGGCGACAGCCATGCTACGGTTGGCTACGTGCGCTTCTACGCAATGACCCCAGAAGTCGAGGAGATGGGTGAGGATGCGAAGGCATGCGCCTGGAGTTTCCTCGAGTACTTCGGTGGTAAGACAGATGGGGAATACACGATAGTAAAACGCTGGGCTGTTGAAAATGGCCTCGGCTTTGCCCAACTGCCGTTATTCGATGACCCCGATGTCCAGGAGGCATTTGGTTCGTGGGGCGATGTGGACACCATTGCAGCCCAGGCTGAGTTAGCCCGGGCGAAAGAAGGTCTCACCCCATGGTTTGGCGCCTGGGATATTTTCACTCGTGCCGAGGTACACAAAGCAATCCTTGGACAGCAAGATACCATGGATACCCTCCAAAAAATGGAGGATTATTGGAACGAACTCGCTACGCAATAAGGTTTTGCTGATATGGATGGAGGGCGACGGAGGCGTATGATGTCGCCCTCCTTCTTTCATTCTCTGTCGTTTTTTCGCGGAGGTTGGAAAGTATGACCCAACAACAGGTGGCGACCAAACCTAAGCGGAATTGGGCGAACCTCACCCAAAGATTTTATCCTTATCTTTCAATTCTCCCTGTAGCAATCGTAATTGCATTATTTGCCATTTACCCTATCATCCACGCAGTGCGGATGAGTTTTTACCAGTACATTCTTACCCGCCCGGATGCGCATCCCTTTGTCGGTTTAGGGAATTTCATCAATGTCGTCACCAGTTACTACTTCAAGAATTCTATCCAAATAACCGGCATTTACACCGTCGCTTCGGTCACCCTGGTGATCGTATATGGTCTCGGTGTAGCGCTCTTGATGAACACCAAGATAAAATTATCTGCCTCACTAAAAATTGTGATCCTATTACCTTGGGCTTTGCCAGCTGTGGTGAGTGGTTTGCTTTGGAAATGGATTCTGAATTCCGATTTCGGCATTCTTAATGGAATACTCTACTCGCTTGGCTTGATCGAGAGTTATATCCCCTTTTTAGCAACTCCAAGCCTTGCCAAAGCCAGCCTGGTGCTTGCGCATGTTTGGAAAGAAGGCCCTCTGGTAGCAATATTTTTCTTAGCAGGTTTACAGCTAATTCCAGACGAGCTGTACGAGGCAGCCAAAATTGATGGCGGCAGCGGTTGGAAGGTCTTCCGGCATGTAACCTTACCGCTCCTGCGCCCAGTATTCCTGGTCGTAATCGTATATGAAACCATGACCGCCATCCTGACTTTCGATACGATCTATGTCATGACCGGCGGTGGACCGGCTAATTCAACAGCATTAATCAGCTGGTTTGCTTATGCTGAAATATTCAAATCACTCAATCTCGGGAATGGAATCGCGCTTGCAATCATCATAGCCCTGATCACCTTGGTCCTGATCGTTCTATATTTGCGTGTGCTCAGGACCGAGGAAACATCTGTTTAGAGGCGATGGGAAAAACGGAATTATGAAGCCAAAAACAAAAGAATTGATCAGAAAAATTTTTTTGAATTTCCTTGCCTTGCTGTTGATCGTATTCATCGTCGGACCCCTTATTTGGGTTGCCGTTGCCAGCATCCAAGGCGAGAATGATCTCCTCCGCAAACCTCCCCAGGTTATTCCTCAAAACCCCACTTTTGACAATTACAATTACGTCTTCACCGGCAAGATTCCAACTGACTACGAGGTCAAGGGACAGCTGCGCAGCCGGATTTCTCAAGAAGCCCGCTTGATCCCTGAGGCTCTGAAAAACAGCTTCATTATTGCTACTGCTGTGATGGGTATCAACCTTATTTTTGGCTCGTTGGGAGCATACACTTTTTCCCGGTTATATTTCAGAGGGAAAGTTGCGACGTTCAACTTCTTCCTTGGCAGCCGGTTGATTCCAGTGATCGCAGTTGCCATCCCATATTACGTCATTATTCAAACCATGGGGCTCCTGGATACTTATTTATCGCTGATTCTGGTCTATCTTGCCCTCACCTTGCCATTTACCGTTTGGTTCCTGACCCTGTACTTCAACGGCATACCAGAGGATTTCGAGGACGCCGCGCTGATCGACGGATGCAGCCGCTTCCAGGCCCTTGTCCGGGTGGTGATCCCTATGTCACTACCTGGATTAGTGGCTGCAGCAGCCTTCGCATTTATGACTTCCTACAATGAATTCCTCTTTGCTCGATTTTTGACCCAATCAATTGCCACGCAAACTGGTCCCGTGATCATCGCCGCCATTGCTGGTAATCCCGATGCCAGCTACACCCTGATTTCGGTGGCAATGACATTGGGTTTGATCCCACCGCTGATCTTGGCGCTGGTGCTGCACCGCTGGTTAACTGAAGGATTATCCACTTCAATCACCTTCCGCTAATCCACCAAATTATTTTTAGAAATCGACAGGAGTAAGCAAATGGAAGCTAGCGAAATTGCTGATCAGGTTCTCACTTCCATCGAAGAAATCACGCTGCCTACATATCGACTGCTTGGGGAAAACCGGAACCCCGTCTTTCATTCTCAATATGGTGTTGCTCATATTTACCCATACACCCTTCAAGATGAGGTTGCTGCTCAACCAACGGAAGTGACCTACCGCGCTCTGATCCTTGAAAATCGGTACTTGCGGGTAACCGTGCTGCCCCAATTAGGTGGCCGGGTGTTCTCAGTCTATGACAAAATCTCAGCAGGCGAGGTTTTCTACAAAAATCCGGTTATCAAATTTTCACCTTTGGCGATCCGTGGTGCATTCTTCTCGGGTGGATTGGAATTCAGCTTCCCCGTGGCACATGCCCCCACCACCGCAGAATCGATCAATTGGGATTTCCAGCGCGGTGATGATGGCAGCGCCTCAATCACCATTGGTGGACTTGAACATATGGCTGGTTTGCGCTGGACGATCAAATTGTCCTTATTCCCGAATCGTTGTGCATTAGCGCAAGATGTGCAGCTGTACAACCCCACTCCCATCCCGGGTCGCTACCATTATTGGACAAACGCTTCCCTGCACTCGGATGATCAAACCGAGTTTATTTATCCCTTGCAGAGAGTGCGCTCCTATGAATTCGCGGGAACCGCTTCCTGGCCTATAGCGCGCCTGGATCCAATTCTCGCTGAGGCTGGTCTTCCGGGGATGGAAGGTGTTCCAATGTGGCCTGCTGATCGCCTTCACGATCCGATCCATTTTCGCTGGGAAAAGAATATGTTGGCGCAGGTCTCAATTTTTGGCCGCAATGTGACCTGGGATTACTTCGGTGCCTGGCAGCACACCTCAAATACAGGTTATGCCCATTTCGCTCGCTACCAGGATGTATCTGGGATGAAACTTTGGTCATGGGGTCAATCCGATGTGGGTATTGTCAATCAGACCGCATTAATGGATGATGGCGCTTTATATGCTGAAACGCAGTGCGGAGCGATGGAAACACAATTGGACTTTGATTTCCTCGCGCCTGGTAAAACCAGAACGTGGCGTGAATGGTGGCTGCCGCTGCGTGAATTGGGCGGGCTGACCTGTGCCAGCGCCAAAATCGGCGCCCGCCTGCATCTCGCTCCCGGAGAAGATGATCGCAATGTGAAGCTGACCGTTGGCATCTGTCCGGTCATCACAATCCCCACAGCGGAAATTAACCTATCCATCCCAGGAAAAATAATCCTGCAGGAAAAGGCGTCCATTTCACCACACCAGCCTTGGCTGAAAGAAATCTCGGTCGAGGCAAAGCTCCTTTCAGCCCATCCTTTAACC
>JALHTN010000185.1 GCA_022865865.1 Anaerolineales bacterium | reverse complement strand
CCCGTTTCATCATCCAGGAATTCAAACTCGGCAGATTCTAATTCCCAGGTTTCTGCGGAGCTGAAAGCGGTGAGCGGTACTTCTGACCAAGTACTGCCACCGTCACGTGTTTGGTAAATTGATAATGAGAATGATTGATCTTCTTGAGCCTGCCGACCAACTAACCAACTCTGAGCAGGGTTAATGAAATGCACCCCTAAAATATCATTTTGACCTGATCTTAAGGGGGAAATATCCTGCCATGTAAGCCCACTATCAGCAGACCAAAGCAGCTGATCCTCTCGCAGTACCCAACCTGTTGAAGGTGAAAGAATTTGGATTTCACGCAGCTGCTGCCCGGCGGATAGCACTACCTGAGGGTAGTCCTGAAGTGCGCTGGACGGTTGAAAGTTTTTTTCGGGAGGTCGACCAAACAGCGCATCGACTTGCCCATCCAGGACATCACTGTCGATCTTCACGGTAAGTCCTCCCCAGGTCTCATTGTGGGGTCCGGTGTATTGTTTCAAGCGCTGGTGGTTGGTCCAGAAAATCGGCGGCTCATCCTTCCCATCCAGGCAGGTTGTGTTGAAGACTGTGGCATCTGGATCGTAGGCATATTCCTTGTTCCATTGTGCGATCCAGACATCATCCAGGGGTGGATCGTTGAATGCCCAATCCACGATATAAGATGTGCAGGCGGCTCCATATGCACCGGCAATGTGGCCAAGCGCATGCAGCTGCTCGGTCCAGCCCCTAATGAATGCTGCCACGGTTGCCCGGGTTTCTTCATCTGCACCCGAATAAGATTCAACATCGTAGTAAATTACCAATTGCCCCTTGAAGCCTTTATTTTCCGCAGCCTCGACCGCTGCTAGCGCTTCAATTTTCCCTTCCACGTAGGCGATCTCAGGATCGGTACTCATGGGGTGTCTGAATTTTGGTTTACCATATTGGTCGAGTACAGGAGATTGGGGACCGGCCCAGGTTAAGATGAAGGACCAGCCTTGTTCGGCGACCTGGGAATACCATTCAAAATCCAGCTGATCGAAAGGGCACAAGGCGCTGATGCCGCCCAGGTAGATGTTAACCGCAGAATAGGGGCTGTTGTCCCACCAATTTTGCATGCCCTCGACGGATAGCGGTTTGCAGTTATCAAATCCCTGGCCATTGGCGATGACTACGCTGCTGTACAGGGACCCATAAGTATTTGTGATCACCGGAAAGTAAACCGGCATATTTGGGGTAGCTGTTGGCGTTGGTGCAGGTGAAGGGGTAAGTTCATCCAGGAGGAGCTGACCTGGGTCTCCATTTGCAGCCCCGGTTTTCTGGTTAGCACCTGATTGGACGATACCAATATTTGAGATGAAAACAACCCCCAGGATGATGAAAATGACGAACACCCCCCGTACAGCGGTTGATGGTGTGCGCATATGCAGTGGTTGTCTCCTGGCTAGATTTGTGGGCTGAATTATACACGGATATCGATCCATAAAGTAAATTTTTTAACCATCTCTTATTCAATGCTCACGACTGTCCAATAAACACAAACAGTTAACGTACAAGATCTTCTCCTTCAATGGATGAATTGGTTAATTATTGAATTGTGATTTGCAGCCTCATTCGGAAATTGTTGATTGAATACTGGAGTGGAGTCTGAAAACAATGCAGAGTTATCAGACTTGGATAGAATGTTCTGGATAATCATTCCGTACGAGAATTTGACGAGCAGTAAGTACAATTTGATAGTGGAGAAGGCTGAGAAGTGATCGCGATGAGATAGCGGGTGTTAAGAGGTTTGATCGTCGAGGGCGAATGAAACCGCTTGTTCGAACGACATTTCCTTTCCTATAGCCATAGATTTTTCAAATAACTTATCGTCGAGCTGCTCATGGATTGAGAGAAGATATTGATCGACTTCAATCTTGTCAGCAGGTTGTAATTTGGCACCCAGGGTCTGTAGAATGCTTTCTGAAGCTCCATAGAGTACGGCAGCTTGTTCCGGGTGACCCCGCATGGCTAAAATTCCTGATAAGCAGGCTAAACTCAAACCAATATAATATTTCGTACCCAGCTCAACTTCCATCTCAATAGATTCTCTTTCAAGCATTTCTGCTTGCCGGTATTCACCTTTGTGCATGGCAATTGAGGACAGGTTAGCAAGGGTAACTGCGATCCTTCTCTTATCGTCAGCCTGGCGGCTCAGCACCAGGCACTGTTGATAATAACCTTCTGCGGCCTCATAATCGCCAGCGATACGGTATAACTCACCCAACACGTTTAATGAAGTGGTGATACCGGGGAGATAATTTATCTTCCGGAATAAAGCCAGGCTTTCTTCACAAAGGATGATGCCATCCGGGACTTGATCTCGAGAAGCGGAAAAATGTTTACTGAGGCAGAGTAATGCCCAGGCGCGAGTGAGCTCATCTCCTGACTCTTGAGCGAGCTGCAGCGCTTTACGACCATAAATTCTGCCCTGTTCTTGGTCACCTTGAACATATGAAAGATCCGCGGCGGTGATGTAGACTTTTGCGCGTACTTCCATCGGGATTTCATCTGTGCAATCGAGGGCGGGTTTGATCCACTTAAACCCCTCTGCAACCAGACCATCACTGAACCAGAAGTATCGCAGGGCAGCGATAATTTGAAATCCCAGTACTACATCACCACCATCGAGTGAGCGGGCCATCGCTGTCCGCAGGTTGTCGTATTCCACCCTTAATTTGACAAGCCAGTATTCTTGTCTG
>JALHTN010000184.1 GCA_022865865.1 Anaerolineales bacterium | reverse complement strand
GATGAACTCTGGAGCTGAAGCTGTTGAAACAGCGATCAAATTGGCTCGCAAATGGGCATACCAGGTTAAAACCGTACCACCCAACCAGGCTGAGATCATCACCATGGAGGGAAATTTCCACGGTCGCACGATCACCATCATATCTTTCTCCTCAGAAGAGGCTTACAAAGATGGATTTGGACCTTTCACACCTGGCTTTAGAACTATCCCGTATGGAGATAGTGATTCCCTGACCAAAGCAATCAATCCAAACACTGCAGCAATTTTGGTTGAACCAATACAAGGTGAAGCTGGAGTAATTCTCCCCCCACCGGGATACCTGCAGTGTATCAGAGAAATTTGCGATCAAAATAATATCTTGATGATCGCAGATGAGATCCAAACCGGTCTCGGTAGAACAGGTCAGCTGTTCGCTTGTGACCACGAAAAGGTTAGACCTGACATGATGGTCATCGGCAAAGCACTGTCTGGAGGATTTTACCCGGTATCAGCGGTGTTAGCGGATAGAGAACTTATGGAGCTCTTCCAACCTGGTGATCATGGATCCACCTTTGGCGGAAACCCGCTTGGTGCAGCAGTCTCCCGAGCAGCGCTGGATGTCATTACCAGTGAGAACCTGAGCCAGAATGCGGCCGAGCTGGGTGAATATTTTTCTGATCGCCTGGCTGAAATACCCAGCAAGCACGTAAAGGAAGTCCGGGGGAAAGGACTTCTGATTGGAATTGAGCTGAAACATTCTGCTGGTGGTGGACGAAGATTTGCAGAAGCCCTCCAGCGGCAGGGGATTCTGGTTAAGGAAACACATGATAATGTGATCCGCTTCGCCCCACCGCTGATTATCGATCGCAATACGATTGATTGGGCACTCGATAGAATATTCCCCGTCTTGACAATGTCATAAGAAAATGAACGATCCCAGACCTCCATTTGGTTCAGATCGCCATAAGAAATACCGCGGATTGGAATGGCTTTTCTCAATTCTTGCTGTAATTAATTGCATTCTGGTTGTGATTACTTTCTCAACTTTCAATATCTCATTTTCTACTGAAGGTATCCTGAGTCAATGGCCTTTCCCCATTATTTATTTCATTGAGATTGTATCCTTGAGCATAATTGGATTGGTTGCAGTTGGAAAGCTTAATGGGGATGTGAAATCAAATTGGTCAGGTGTCCACTGGATCTGCTCAGGCATTTTGTTAGCATTTGTCATTCTAGGAGCCTGGACAATAGGTTTTTTTCTGCTGCCTGCAATGATTTTATTTCTAATAATTGGGATCCTTACGGATAAACGAACCCAAGGTGATATCCCCCTCCATCTCATTTACTTCGTTGCAGCCGGGATCGCCCAGGCTGTAATTGTTTTCTTAAGCCTTATTGGTTGATTGTAATTATCATCTATCACCAGTATTTGGGTTTATCAAGGTTAATTCACTGTTTATTCTAGGTGTGAAGAAGATACAACCTTATTACGCCCAGTTTCCTTTGCCCGATATAAAGCTCTATCCGCGGCTTGCACCAAATCATTTAAGTCAAACATGCTCGTATCCATTACAGCGACCCCCTGACTTACAGTAATCTGGATATCCCCCAGACTAGTCTTCGTGATGTTTTTAGCAATTAAATCCTGCAGTCTGGCAGCTGTTTTATTTGCGCTATGATGGTTGCTGCCCGGTAATAAGAGAACAAATTCTTCCCCCCCTATACGACCCACAACATCCAGCTCACGGGTATTCTCCTGAACACATTTCGCAAACGAACGTAAAACTTGATCTCCGATAGCATGACTGTACTGATCATTAACTCGTTTAAAATGGTCAATATCCATAATAATCGCTGACAATGGAAGGTTATAGCGTTGGGTTCGTTCAATTTCCAAGCGCCCAATTTCGAATAAACCTCTCCTGTTGTATAAACCAGTCAGATCATCTGTGATTGCTAATTGTTGAATTTTTTCGATCAAGCGGGCATTCTCAAATGCGACTGCAATTTGACTCGCAAATAGGGAAAAAGCCGGCAAATCTTGTTCACCAATCTCACTTCCCCACACTAATAAGCACCCAATTACGTTTTTTCCAGGAACCAGAGGTAGCAGAAAACCCTTCATCTCCGAAAATTCTGATTCCTCGGAACTTAATTCTTGACACCCGAGCTCATCCAGAACCGGGAACATTGAACCAATCATTTGGTCAATGTCATCAAAGAAGAAATTTCTTTTCTGATTCATCACATCGTTATAGTAAGAAAAATCATCCGGCGTTAATTGACTGTCAAGGGAGTCCAACTTGGACTCTTCTGGGCGTGAAAAATATTTACCCATATCTGCAGATGTGTGATGAATTCTTAGTTGATCGCCATCGGCAGATTGCAGCATGACCATACTCTGCAACCCTAATTCGACTAAAACATCTCCTAAAACTTCAACCATCTGGTCAAGATTTATTATCGCTTCAACCTGAGTTGCTGCCTTACCAAGAGCTGTGATGATGGAATTCGCCCTGGCCAATTCCTCGGTTCTTTCTTTCTCCGATTCAAAAAGATTTGCCTTATAAATTGCCAAAGCGATAATCCTGGCTACCTGTTCGCTAAGAGAGATTTCCTCATCTAAAAATTGGTGCGGTTCTTCAAATGTAATTAATACTGCCCCAAGTTTTTTCCCATCGGCAATTAATGGCAAACCAAGGATTGATTTCGCTATACATTCTTCCGAGGATCGCGTAAGATTGATGTCTGAAATATCAGCTTCCTTCAGGATCAATGTTTTTCCCTTGGCCAGCACCATCGATGTGATTGATTTATCATTTGGGTTTACTTCAATCTCTGAGTATCGATCCCTAAGCGATCCAAATGCCGCTCCTGGGATCACCGTGTTTCGTTTCTCATCCCATAATGTAATAAATGCCCCATCCGAAGAGAGCAGCTCACCAAGTCGATCTGCTAAAATTTGGATCATACCCTCTATATCCGGAGCCATGATGGTTGTCTGTGTGATCGAATTTAACAGTGCTGTTTGACGGGCGTGCTCGTGAATTTCTCCATACATACGCGCATTTTCAATCGCCATCCCGGCTTGATCAGCGAAGGCTTGTAACCATTCAGCTTTTGTTTCAGTAAAAAATCCTTCTGTAGAACTATTGAGGTTTAAGAATCCAATCATCTTCCCCTTAACCTTGATTGGGGCGCCGGCATACGATCGCATCCATTCAGAATGCGGTAAGTTCACCCATAAATCACTGTCATGGGTATTTGAGATGGCAAGGCATTTTCCAGTCTCATACATATGCTTTAGAGTTGGGATATCCTCGATCAAAAATCTGCTCGACTGACGAACATCCTCTTCCCAATCAGCGATATATCCTTTGCTGCGTGCAATTCTTGCTGAACCTCTATCGACCAGCATGATATTCGCTGCATCATGTGAAACCACATGCTCCATATTTACCAAGATGCGATCCAGAACTTCTTCGAACTCAAGGGTACCGGAAAGAGCGGCTGCGGTGTCTCGCAAAGCTTCTGCCAGCAACCGCTGTTCTCGCTCAGCTGCCTCCATTACCTTACGCTCGGTAATATCCTCTAAACTACCCTCATAACAAATTATCTGCCCATCCTCATCTCGTATAGCACGGACATTATCCCGCACCCATATGATTTCTCCACTACGCCTGTATAATCTCAATTCATAATCCCGAACGAGACCTTCCTTTTGTAGTAGATTTCCCTCATTCTGCCGATCTTGGGGATCCAAATATAATTCATCACCGATGTTGACAAATGATAAAGTCTCAAAATCCGGAAAACCCAATATTTCAATTAACGCTGAACTCGCTTCTAAGATCTTTCCCTCTGGAGTTGTCCGATACAATCCGATGGGGATGCGATACACCAAATTCCGATAATCATCCCGGCTATCTATTAATCGGTTTTCTTCAGATTTTTGGTTGATAATTTGTTTATAAAGCTTTTGAATGAATTCCTTTTGTTCGCTGATCAATGCAGCAACAGTAACCAGTACAAGAATATATATCAAATCAGTTAAGCTGATCATTTCAGCTGTTTGCACACCATATTGTGCATACATTGTCAGCAACAACACGAAGAATGAACTTAAATTTGCAAGAATATATCCCCAAAATCCAAAAAGAAAAACAAAACCTATGACAGGAATAATGGTCATTGTGACCACTAATTTCCCCAGGTAATCAATAAGAATCCATGCTAGAAATCCGTATAATATAATGAAGAAGACCCCTAATAGAACTTTATATCGCCCCGATCGCATCGAGACACCCAGACGATAAAATATTTTATTTTCACTTTCTGTCTGTTCAAATGTCATATCTATCAACAATTTGCCGATGAAAGATTTCCCTTAGTATATTTTGAGTAGTCCATTCGTAAATTCAATATTCATCGAATATTTTTGTAATTGCGCAATAAATATTTATAATGAATTTTACCCAATCTTGGGCTTTTTTGAGTTGTCATTTCTGAAAGGGAATATAGCAGAATCGCGTAAATTAATTGAGAATATTTCTTGCAAAGAATTTGATATTGTGGGATAATGTCAACACCCGACCTGCCTGGTTGTCCCCCCCAACTAGGCAGGTTGGGCTTTTTTATACCCCCAATTGATAAGCTAACAGGGCGGGTCCCACCCAACTAGCCCCCGCCCCTGGAAAATCATTTTTTGGTCTCAATAATAGATAACGTCGGAAAAAGAAGTTTGTTACAGATCCGCACTTTTCAATAAAGATACCGGATATAGAAGCCTCCAAAGGCTCATTTTTGAAGGAGCGCCCAAATATAAATTATCGATTACCCCATTAAGCAATACAAACTAAATTGAATCGATTAAGACAATCGTCTTTTTCAAATAACGAATATATTATTGCTGATTCCTTGATGATCTTTATCTGATTCAGGAATTTATTTCTAGGATTTTATTATTAATCAAATGGGGAAAGCGCTCGAAACTCGTCCTTTAAATCCCCCTCCATTGAAAGACGCTTTGAGCAAAACAGGTTTGTGATCCGAATATGGACAATCTCCTGTAACAATATGACGGGCTTCATCAACCTGCCATGAGTGATTTCCTGTCCTCAAGAACAAGTAATCCAATCTAGAGCGTTTTAGAACATTTCCCCAAGGCCACAGAATTTCGTGGGAAAAGACATCATCTCTTGGATGAACAGCACGATAAGAATCGTGCCATGTTGTCTTGGCACTTCGAATTTGCGACGTATTTTCTTCTGCGTTAAAATCCCCACCAATCACGGCTGGATTATCTCCTGATTCCTCTTCAACCCAATCTTTCAACCGTGAAACCTGGATCTTGTTTTGACGTCCAATTATCCCAAGATGAACAGAATATGCTAAAAAGTCTCCGCCATCGGTTTCTATACAGGTACCCAACGCCATCCTTCTGCTAAAAGGATTATTTTGATCACTCAATTGGGCCAAACGGTGATTTTTAATCGGATACCGGCTAAATATTGCCAACCCTTCTTCAAAACCAATTCCTGGAGCGGTTCCATTTGTTCTTGAATAGATGTAAGCCATACCCAATTGGTCCCTGAGCCATTTATCTGCTTCAAATTCATTCGTACGAACTAATTCTTGAAGAAGGAGTATATCTACTTTTTCCTTCTTGATTAGTTCAACAAAACATATCAATCTCTCTTTCAATCTGCGATTCCGCGGCCAATCGTGCCAGAGATTTGCGGACAAGATTGTAACTGGCTTTGCCTCAGGTTCGCTGAATTGATATTCAGGTTCAGCAATTATGAAAACCTTACCTGAAGGCTTGACTACAGAGATGATGCGATTTATGAAGATCCTAAATTCCTTCAATCCGATGGATCTGATTATTCTTTCCCCAAAATTCTTAAATTTCTGGTATTTAATTAATGATTGTGAGTTTGGATATGCTACTTTCAAGTATTTTTGATTTAAAACTGGCAATTATTACTCCTGAAAACATTCCCCCTGAAATAAATTTCCTGGATAGGACAAGGAAAACGTGATTTGGGATTATATCACTTGTCTTCACCAAGATTCTTATAATTAATCAAAAACTCACGGATACCATCCAGGAATCCAGGAACAACCATCTTGGGAAATTGAGGCCAGGTGATAATCACCGTGATCACCATCCACACCAATATCCACACCCCCAGATTTGGCAATAAGTTCAGGGCAACATAAATAAAATAACCATAGATTGGTGCTTGGCTCAGCATTCCAAGAACCTTCACATTTTTCCAGCGCCAGAGTATAAAGGTCCAGATTAAAACATAGAAACATGCAATCCAAATATTGATGAATCCAGAGGTGATCAAATAAACCAACAATCCACAAGAAACTGCCATATCGATCTCTAGATCATGATCACCGATCCAGGATTGATGGTATTTAGTACTGCGTCGGGCAATTTTTCCGTCTATTGTATCCGCAGTCCACGCAGCAATCATAATAAAGACAGCTTCTTGGAGGCCTTCTGCTCCTTCGGTCAACCCAAGCCAAACTAACCCGAAACCGAGTAAACCTCGAAACAAGGTCACGAAATCAGCGATTTGCTTCGCATTGAGCATGGCACCCTCCGAAAGAATTTCTATATAAAGGAGGTCTTATGATTATTTTATCACCACAATTTTCTCTTCATTATATAATTAGTAATATTATTCAAACTGCTACACCAGGTCTGAAATAAAGAGAGGAATAGAACAATGCCTGATCAACGTCTGGAAAAACTGGCTCAAACCTTAATCCATTACTCAATCGAAATTAAACCAGGTGATCAATTAGAGATTAGGACGAACCCTCTTGCTCAGGAATTAGCTCTCCTGGTATATGAGCAGGCTGTTCAAGCCGGAGCCTATATCTTAATTACTCAAACTCTGCCAGGGGATGAAGAGGTCTATTATAAAAATGCTAGCGATGAGCAATTAGATTATGTCTCACCAGTGCGAAAGTTGATCACCGAATCGTTTGACGCCATACTGGTGATTGGTGCAGAATACAACACCAGATCTCTTTCGGCAATCGATCCACAACGAATTTCTCGCTCTCGTAAAGCGACTACAGAACTAACGAAAATATTCTTAGAACGCGCTGCCAATCTCGAGCTGCGCTGGTGCTATACCGAATTCCCCACTTATGCAAGCGCTCAAGAGGCAGACATGAGCTTGAATGACTATCAAGAATTTGTATATGCGGCAGGATTACTTAATGAACCTGATCCTGTTGCGGTCTGGAAAGAAGAAGGAGTTAAACAAAGAAAACTGATTGGCTGGTTATCAGGTAGGGATTTAGTGGAAATTAAGGGGAATAATGCTGACCTGACATTCTCAATTAAAGACCGGAAATTCAAGGAAGCAGACGGGAAATATAATTTTCCCGATGGAGAAATATTCACCGGTCCTGTGGAAGAATCAGCCAACGGTTGGATTCGATTTAGTTATCCTGCCATCTACCAGGGACAAGAAGTGATCGATGTTGAATTATGGTTTGAGAATGGAAAAGTAGTCAAGGAAACGGCCACAAAAGGTAAAAATTTATTGACCTCCTCACTAAATACTGACCAAGGAGCACGGTTCCTGGGGGAATGGGGGATCGGAACCAATTATGGCATCCAACGCTTTACCAAGAATATGTTATTTGATGAAAAAATGGGGGGTACGATCCATCTTGCTTTAGGTAGCGGCTATCCTGAAACCGGGAGTAAAAACGAATCCGCGATCCACTGGGATATGTTGTGCGATATGGCAGAGAGTGAAATTAATGTGGATGGAGAGATTTTTTATGAGAACGGGAAATTTCGTGTGTGATCAATCGAATAAATAATAACCCTGCTCGAGATTATCATCATAAAGCCAGGCATACCAAGATGCGATATGATTGCCAATACAGGGACAGACATAGATGGTCCTCTACACCGATATTCAGAAGGAGCAGATTTAGCCCACCTGCCATTGATTTCTTCAGTGCATCTGGTGGGTATAGTTATTCGATTGCGCGGCAATTCTGATAGAAGAATCCCGGAAAAATGTTTTCCAGAATTGATGCTCAAGGAAAAGCAGTCCTGATTAATTCAGATTGGAATCATCATCGGGGGACAGAGGCATATTTTGAAGGTCATCCTTACTTGATTAAACGCGAGAACAATACCTGCGGGATTCTGGAGCAACCTGGCAACTATCGACTCCTTGAACATTGATGATACCGAAGATAATGAACAAACCTGTACACACAGTTTTATTTGGCGCAATCATATTAATTGTTGCACACATGGGTATGCTGAAGAAGGTGCCGGATAAAGGATTCACATTCTTTGCTGTTCTTCTGAAAATCAAGGCTTATGGATCGTTCGCTGAGAGAGCATTTGCTTATGTTAATTCAAATATTCCGGATATCTCGCAGTGACGCGAACAACAACTTTTTTTCACCTGGTTGGTAGCATAGTTGAACGACGATACTTTGCACTTTCAATGAGCAATGAGGTAAAATTCTGAGTATAGAATTATAATATTATTCATGTTCCTGGTATTTGAATGGTCAAAGGGTTGAATTCTAATAGACTTTTTATGATGACCTTTTCGCGTTCTCACTTGAGACCTACGGTCTCCTATCCATTGCAGAAGATATTAGTATATTTTTTAATGGTTTCACTATTACTCAATGCAGGATTTCTTTCTCAGGTGCGAACAGTTAATGCTGAGGGACCGTGTGGGGACACCTATATCGTCCTTCCAGGCGACACAATTGAATCCATCGCCGATCTTTGTGGAACTACTGTTGAAGCTATACTCACAATTAATCCTGAGATTACGGACCCTGATAATTTATATCCTGGACAAATCATTCGAATACCGGATGTAGAATCTGTTTTGGAAACCATCATCGCAATATCTCCAACCTGTGGATTACCTGGACGAAGTCTGCTAGTTGTCGGAAGTGGATATCCAGTGAATACTTCTGTGGAATTAAAGTTTAGCCAACAAGGATCAAATTCAGTAACCATTGGCAATACAACCAGTGATCAATACGGCAGAATTGATACCGCTGTGATTTTGCCGGATTCGGCTCAACAAGGAACAACCTGGGTTGTAACTGGAGAAGCACAGATCAGCTCCGCCAAATTTTCTGGTATTTCCAACAAATTTTTGGTAATCCCAAAGGCACCAAACCCAAACTCTGGGTCGACCTATCTTGTCCAGGAAGGGGATACGCTGCGCAGCACTGCAGTTAAATTTAACCGTGATCTTGGATCATTACTGGCAGCGAATCCCCAGATTACTGATACGGGTCAAATATTTCCAGGTGATTCAATAAATATTCCTCCTCAAGAATCCGGAACACCAATCACAACAGTTTCCCCCATATGTGGTCCAGTTGAAACTGATATTCTTGTCAATGGCACCGGGTTCCCTCCAGTTACAGCGATTAACCTAAGTATGGGACCTTACCTAGTTTCCTACGAACAAGTAGGTTCAACTACTTCGAGTCCCAACCGAACTTTTCAAACCCAATTAACCATTCCAATCACAGCTCAGGTTGCTGAGAATTGGGTAGTGATAGCTGATACGAGCGGTTTTACGAGTGTTCGCTCGACATCCAATATATTTATCATTACTCCGCCTAAAGATCCGAAAGAACCTTCGCTTTATATCGTAAAACCAGGTGATACCCTCAATAAGATCGCCGCTGAATACACTCGCACTGTAGCCGCGATATTAGCCGTAAATCCCCAAATCAGCAATCCAAATCAGCTAGAAATCGGTGAAAAGATTATCATACCTGGACAAATAGAGACGATTATCATTTCTCCAACCAGTGGTCCTGCACTCACCAATATACAGGTCGCTGGATTGGGATTTCCACCATTCTCAGGTGTAACATTGGGATTAACTCGTAAAGGAATCATTTACAGTATCGAAGGATCGATAACAACGGATGTCAACGGTTTCTTCAGAACAGATTACATAATTCCCCCCAGTGCTCAAACGGGAGAATTATGGAATGTTGTCGCACTCAAATCTGATGCCACTGGGGGTGAGATTATCGCCAGATCCAATGGTTTCACGGTTACAAGTACTCAACCTCTACTTCAACCAACGCTTACAATATGGGCCCTGGAAGGTCCGCCAGGAACCAGTTTATCTGTAGTTGGTAGCAATTTTCCTTCACTCAGTCAAATTCACTTCACTTTTGGCCGCGCAGACGACTCTCCCCATGTTTCTTCTACGACTTGGACCGAGATCAATGGCACTTTTGCGATCGATTTATTTATTCCAGTTTCAGCCCAACCAGGAGACAGCTGGATAGTTACTGCAGAAGCGATAGACTATCAAGCCAATAATGCCATTTCTCCTGCATTCACAGTCACAAGTCCTTGAATTTCTAAAATCAAATCATTTATATCTGAGAAAATATTTCTCCCAATCCCCACAGTCGTGCAATCATAGCGATGGTGTGGATTGATATATTCTGGTAATAAAGGATCAAGATCAATCCCAACACCATCTTCATAATATCTTTAAATTGTTTTGATAAACTGGTCTGGTGATAACCTTCCTCATCAACAGAGCAAGACGGCATTGGCAGGTTTTATCAACAGTATTGCTTGGAGTTCTTATCTCCACTGCATTTCTTGCAAGTGGTCCAATTATTGTCAATACTGTTATTGATTTCGCTCTGCCGCATAAACTACGCTCATCACTCAATGAAAACGGGATCCTATATCTAACCACTTATAATAACCAGGGGGAATACGAGCACAATGAAATTAAGACCAACATCCACAATATTCTCACAACAAATCTCGGAGAAATCCAAGAGATTGTAGATTCAACCGCTTCTCCATGGATTTATCCCTGGCAGGAGGGGTCACTGATTCCTGATGAACGAATTAATCTGAGATCTTATGGTGGTATAGAGCAGCGGATCAAATTTGTTTCTGGCGGTTGGCCTCAAAATCCAAGCCTTGATCCTAGGTTAATTCAAGCCGTAATATCAACACCAATGGCAGACGCGTTTGCTATTGGTGTTGGAGATCATCTACCGATTAGCAAGAGATTTAACGAATTACAACCGTCATACTGGATAGAAGTCTCTGGAATTTACCAACCGATAGACGCAAGCGATCTTTATTGGTTAATCGAAAGTAATCCATTTCAGACAACAAACAACAATCGCTATGCTGAGGAGTTTGGAGCTATTCTCCTTGAAGAAGATTTCTTCTCCATCACCGAAAATCTTTTCCCGAATGCAAATCACCAGCTGAAATGGTTGGGGATTATCAATCCAGGTAGTATTGATTCAAACAATCTCAAATCAGTAATAACTGGTATTGAAACTATCCGTACTAGTATCACCGCTTTTGAACGAAGAGTGGTTCTGGAAACCAACCTGGACGGGTTTCTCGAAAACTATGAAACACAAGCTGCTGCCATAATTCCCCCGCTTTACCTGTTAATAGGTGAGGTACTTTTCCTGGGGCTTTATTACGTGGTGATGGTAGCAGCCTTATCTATACGACAAGTAGAAGGTGAATTATCCACCCTGGTAAGCCGTGGGGCTGAGATCAGTCAGCTCCTGCGGATACAGGTTTTTGATGCCTTATTAATTTGCATCACAGCCTTTATCTTTGGTCCCATCCTGGCATATGGATTGATTAGCAGTCTTGCAAGAATTGGCCCGCTGGCTGACGTTAGTCAAACAGATTGGGTCACTCGCCTTCCCTCAGCATCTTGGTTGGCAGCCGGAATCAGTGTTTTTGCTTGTTTTACTGCGCTTATTGTTCCTGTGATTCCAATATTACGCAGCAGTGTTGTTCAACACCATCAAACTGTCACCCGGAGAAAAAACATACCTTGGTGGCACCGTTATTACATCGATGTGTTGTTATTATCGATCGGGTTGGTAGCATTATGGCGACTCAGTCTTTACGGATCCATCTCGGGAATTAATCAAGGCAACATTGATTGGTTGCTTCTATTCGCACCATTGGCACTCCTAATCGGATCTGCAACCGTCCTGCTGAGGTTATTTCCATCGATTTTTAGGATGCTGGCGTTTTTTGTTGCGCGCGGACGAGGATTAACCGCTGCAATAGCTTTGTGGCAAACAGCTCGTGATCCAACCCATGTGACAAGATTAATCTTGTTGTTTACCCTTGCAATGGCATTGGGAATTCTTTCCACCGGTCTTAATGCGACTTTGAGCTTCAGCGAAAAAGAAAGAGCACGCTATTCGACTGGGGGTGAGGCGCGCTTGTCATTCGATAATTTCATCCCACTTTCATCCCTCGATTCCTTACCGCAAGTAAACAGCTCCAGTGCTATATGGCGGGGAACGGGTAGAGCAAATGTACGTTCTTATAGAAACATTCCTGATTTTTCAATTCTAGCGATTGATCCGCTGTCATTCGCCACAGTGTCTCAATTCAGAACAGACTACACTGATGATTATATTGGTTATGTTTTAGGTCAGTTGATTGTAGATCCCGAACAGCTGCCAGTTTCCGCGATCGCCTTGCCAGGTAATCCGACCCATCTTGGAATCTGGATTGCTGACCCCAATCCAAACCAGACCGATGTGGATATTTTGGAATATGTCAATATTCGTGCCAAGATCCAGTCTGCAGAAGGAGAAATTGATGTCATTGATCTGGATCTCATCTCAACTGAGTTCTCTCCTGATGGAGTTCTTATTAACCCTTCCAATCCTGATAACGATTCGACAGGTTGGTTTCATTTCTTATCTTTAGTCTTTAAGGAGATGGAAGGCGATTCAGTAAAAGAAGCAGCTGGAATCACTTCTGAAACTCCTTCTTGGCGATATTTTGAGGCGCTTCTTCCGGAGTATGCTGCCCAAGGATATCCCTTGTCCCTCCATTCCATGTGGATCAAAATCCGTCGCCTTCCATCAGAATCCGAGGGTTATTCCACTTCTCAAGGACCATTAATCATCGATGATCTCAGTGTTAGAGATTCCAGCGGAACTCAGAAAGTGTTTGAAGACTTTGAGGAGCTGACTACGATATGGCAAACGGATAGCGTCCAATCTCTTGCCAGCTATACCAAACGAGCTATCACCCATTCCGGTGAAGCAAGTATGCGCTTGTTCCTAGGTTCACCCGATTCATCGAATTGGATGGTATTGAGCCCTGCTCAAACAACTCGAATTAATTTCATTCCCATCCTTGCAAGCCCAGTATTCTTAGAAATGACGGAACTCAAGGTAGGTGATAAATTTTCAGCTTTCATCAACGGCATCAGCCTGATACTTGAGATCAAGAATTCAGTTAACTATTTTCCCACAATGTATGAAACCGATGATTACGGTTTTGTTGTTGTATCCAGAGATTCTCTATTGGCTGAATTAAATCGATCATCCCGAATACCAATAAACTACAATGAAATCTGGCTTCGGGTGGACGAAACCCAGGAAATTCCTGGTCTCCTGAGTTCTTTCCCACTAGTTAAACGCTCTTGGGAAGTTATTTCTGAACGGATGTTATTTAAATCCGATCCGTTAACCTTAGGTTTACGAAGTGTGATTTTCCTGGGATATTCATTAACCCTCTTTCTCAGCCTGGTTGGATTCGCAACCTATTTCTATATGAGTGCCAGGCAGCGGGGATCAATCTATGGAATTCTACGCTCTTTAGGTTTTTCAACACCTCAATTGTATGGCTCATTAGTTCTCGAGCAGACAATACTAATCTTCTCTGGCTTGGGTCTTGGCATACTTCTTGGTAGTATTCTAAACAAGATAATTCTGCCTGGTTTACCCATTTCCTTTGCAGATCTCCCCCCGATCCCCCCATTTGTTCCGCAAACAGACTGGTATTCTGTTGCCAGATTGATCCTGATCATGATTGGTGGATTCTTTTTCACTCTAGCTATTGGGACTTTCTTACTGTGGAAATTAAAATTGCATCAGGTCTTGAGAATAGGTGAAGAGTAAAGTGCTGTTTTTGAATTTTATTGCTCGCCACATGTTCCGTCACCTGGGGATGAATGTCGCTGTGTTGTTTTGTTTCAGCCTCGGTGCTGGTTTATTAGGGAGCCTTCCCACTTTTGCTGCCATAACAGCTGAGAAAGCTCTTGAGTCATCTCTTGTCAACGCCCACCCGTCTGTTCGGAATATCAAGGTAGAAGCTCCACTTTCTATCCTGTCCTCCGCCCTGAACGGGTATATCAATGAATCACTCGGGGATTTGGTGGATGAGCGGATTTTTGTAAATAATATTCAACGTAATGCACATTCATCTGCACCCCTTATCATCGGAGAGCAGGAAGTTTATACCGATTTAGAAGGCATATGGATTTGGTCATTCGATAAACTCACCCAACACACATCGCTGCTCAAAGGTGAATGGCCAGTAGTTACATATCCAATATCACAAGCAGATGCATTGGGACCCCCAACAATTCAGGCTGCCATCACTGAAGAAATTGCCTCACTATTGCAAATTCAAGTTGGTGATCTGCTCCAGGATAATAATGAGTATAAGTATTTGGTCACAGGAATAATACAGATCAATGATCCTGCTGAAGATATGTGGTGGCAGGATAGCTCCCCAATCTACCTTACGATAGAACCCGGTTTGAACGAAGATACTATCAGCGCTCCAATATTTATTCACTCGTCGTCAATGAGAGAATATTTCTTTGGGTATGCGAGTGAATGGAGGTATATCCTTCAACCTGAAATAATAAATATAAGTAATGCTGAAACTGTGGAGTCAGATCTAGCAAATCTTAAAAATCGATTGTCTGCAAACAAAGCAAAGATGACCAGCGGTCTTCCCAATCTGGTCCAGGATTTCCGAAAAGATCTTTCAACATCTAGGATGGTGTTGTATTTGCTCAGTATACAAGCATTTTTATTTGTGATCTTTACATTAATCCTGATGGCAACTTTATTAGTCAATAATTCACTAAGTGAAATGGCTGCTTTGACAAGTAGGGGGGCGAGCAGATATCAAATCATATTGACATTTGCTTTCCAGATGTTGATATTGGCGATCATAGCAGGTTTCATCATGGGACCATTATTGACCTGGATCGGCCTACATATTTGGGGTTGGATATCTGGTGACAGGGTCCCTGGTCTCTTACCAATAGAAACCTGGCAAATGTCCATCCTTGCTGCTGGCATTGGATGGTTTGCGGTGGTCATGGCGATCATACCCGCAACTCGCTCTGGGCTGCTTGATTGGCAGCAATCAGTTAGCCGCCCTTCTCAAGCAACCGCGTGGCAGAAAAAATACATTGATATTTTCTTATTGCTATTTGGAGCTCTACTTTATTGGCAGCTTAGCAGCTCTGGCTCATTTGTAATGAGACGTATTAAAGACTCAGATTTTGCAGATCCTTTATTATTGATCGGACCTTCACTCTTATTGATTGCTCTGGCAATGCTATATTTGCGACTGTTTCCAATCATATTAAACGGGCTCACGAGCCTAACAAAATCTGGGCGCGGTATCGTACTCCCACTTGGTCTTACAAGGATCGCTCGTAATCCCCAACGATTGAGCTGGATCGTCTTATTGATAAGTTTGGCATCAGGATTAATTCTATTTGCCAAAATATATTCAGAATCTTTAAATTCAACCCAGGTACAAATAGCTAGATATATAGCTGGCTCTAACCTCCGCCTGGATGCAAACCAGATCCAAAACTCCCATATTGCTGAGATTGAAGAAGTTCTCCCGATCAGTCAGGTGTTACGCGGCAGAGTACAAGAGAATTCAGGACGTGGGATCACTATCCTGGCCGTCGATCCAGAAACCTTCGTTAATGTATCTGAATATCCATCAGGCATGACAAACCTGACGATTGATATCATCATGCAGGCGATAAATCAACCTGCAGAGATCGATCAGGGTGAAGAGTCAACATCGACTGTCAATACTAATTCAGAACCGAAGCAAACTACACCAGCGATTCCGGCCATCATTTCTTACTCAACACTCCCAAAGGGTGGGAAGATTGGGGATCACCTGGAATTGTTGATGGCTGGTCAACCAATAACGTTTGAAATTCGCGGCATTATCGCAGATTTCCCAACCCTATCAACAGACTTTCTGATTGTCAATTCGAATACCTTCGAAAATGTGGTTAGTACCTCTATTGCAACACAATTAAGGAACAGCGAATATTGGATCAGTACTGATGAACAAAATCATGACCAGTTGGTCTCCTTGCCATTCATCAGGAATGCAATCCTAGCAGATTCTACAAAGATTCTGAACATCATTCGCAATAATATAATGACATTGGGTACTGTGCGTGCTTTTGGATTGAATGGATTGATTTTGGCAATTATCAGCCTGGTGGGATTATTATTGGCAAATTATTTCTCATTTCGCCAACGAGAATATGAGTTCGGCATCTTACGTGCCTATGGATTATCACGCGGCCAGTCCAATCTCTTGTTGGTGAGCGAAGGTATTCTTGTGCTGGTCTTGGGATTGATTTCTGGGATTATTTTAGGATACAGTTTAACCAAATTGATGCGCCCTTATATTTCCTTGGCAGTATCCAGAACTTTGCCAGGGATGACTGTCCACCAGATTGATATAAATTGGTTGAGTGTCGCCACTATCGTTGGGTTATTGACAGCCTTGTATTGTATTGCCATGGCCCTCATCGTATTTGCATTGTGGAGATCGAATATCCATCAAGTGTTAAGAACAGGTGATGAATGAGCAAAGAAGAAGAGTTTTTTGTCAATTGCAATAACCTTGTCAAGATTTATAAAATCGCGGATCTCGAAGTTGTCGCTCTCCAAGGGTTGGATTTGACCGTTTCAAAAGGTGATATTCTGGCACTGGTAGGACCATCTGGTGCAGGTAAATCTACACTGCTCAATGTGATCGGCGGGTTGGATACACCCAGTGCTGGCAAAGTTCAAGTAGCGAATTACGATCTGCTTGCTATGAAGGACAGACAACGAGTAACATATAAACGTGAAATGGTGGGGTTTGTTTGGCAGCAACCATCACGAAATCTCCTGCCATATCTATCTGCAAAAGAAAATGTTGAATTGCCAATGATGCTGAATAAAACAAGTAGTGCAGATAGATCTAAACGTGCAAACGAATTACTGGGAATTGTTGGCTTGGCTAATAGATCAGATTTTCGTCCAAACCAGCTTTCTGGTGGTCAGCAGCAGCGTGTGGCAATTGCCGTAGCTCTTGCGAATAATCCACCTTTGCTTTTGGGTGATGAAATGACAGGCCAAATTGATTCTCAATCTGCTGCAGAAGTATTTGCAACCTTGCATAGAGTGCACGAGGCATTCAATACGACAATAATCCTGGTCACCCATGATCCCCTGGTTTCAGGTTTAGTCGATCGAGTGATTGCGATTCGCGATGGTCGTACCAGCACCGAAATTCGCCGTCACAGGGATGAGCTCAGCGGTGATGTAGATGAAGAGGAATGGGTAATCCTCGACCAGGCAGGTCGACTTCAATTACCTAAATCATATGTTGATTCCCTTGCGCTGAAAGAACGCGTAAAAGTAAG
>JALHTN010000183.1 GCA_022865865.1 Anaerolineales bacterium | reverse complement strand
GCCCAACCAGCGTAAGAGCTGCCGCAAGCGGATCAGATATTGGGCGGCTTCTTCAGCCGAACGAAGATCGGGTCCGGTAACCATCTCAATCAAAGGCACTCCGCAGCGGTTGAAATCGATCAGACGTTGACCATTCTCATTGATTGTCTTTCCAGCATCCTCTTCGATATGTAGTTTGTGGATCGAAACCCGACGGACTTGCCCATCAGGCATGGGCACATCCATGCAACCACCTTGCGCCAATGGCTGATCGTACTGCGAGATCTGGTAACCCTTTGGCAGGTCTGGATAGAAGTAGTTTTTGCGGTCAAAATAGGATACCGGCTGAACGTCAGCCTGCATGGCTGCGGCTAAAAGGGCAGCTTTCTCCACCACCCGCCCATTTAATACCGGCAGTACCCCTGGCAGCCCAGTGCATACCGGGCAAATATTGGTATTCGGTGGGTCATTCCAAGAATCCGCTTTACAGGTACAAAAAATTTTGGTTGTGGTATTGATTTGGATGTGGGTTTCAAGACCAATTACGGCTTCGTATGCGGACATAGAAATTGCACTCATTTCAGGGTTATTATCGCTCTAATGGCAGGTACCAGCCTAAGCTGTCTTGAGAATAGCTGGCCGTCGTTTTCGCCATTCTTCTCCTTCACTTGCCAGCTCAAAGGCACGACCAATCTGCAGCAGCCTGGCTTCCGAGAAATCCGGACCGAGCAGCTGCACGCCGATCGGCAATCCATCCTCAGCAAAACCGGCCGGCAGTGAAATACCCGGGACTCCTGCGTGGTTGGCGGGCACCGTCAGCTGGTCAGCATACTGCATGAGGACTGAATCACCATAGATATCTCCCATCGGGAACGCCGTGGTTGGCGTGGTGGGTGTCAGCAAGGCGTCCAGACGGTGTTCACCTTGGGGGTCAAATACCTGCTCAAAATCATTCCTGATCAAGGTGCGCACACCTAAGGCACGGTTGTAATACTGTTTACTATACTGTGCTGCGCTGACATACATCCCCATGAGGATGCGCAGTTTAGGCTGGATGCCAAAACCTTCAGCGCGGGATTTTCGATACAGCTCCGGTAAATCCGCAACGCGGTCAGGCGTGCGAAAGCCATACTTAACACCATCATAGCGGTGCAGATTTGAAGCCGCTTCGACACGTGAAATCACGAAATAGACCGGAACGCCGTATTGAGTGTGCGGCATGGGTATATCTTCAACAATATCTGCTCCCATCTGGGCTAAATAACCTGCCGCACTCAACACTGCTGACTCGATTTCCGAGGATATCGGCTGCTGGTCAAATTCTCCAGTGAGCGGATCAATATAGGTGATGCGGAAATAATCCGGTGAAAGACCGATGCGTAAGCCCCTGATATCCTTTTTTAAGTCTTTGGTAAAGTCTGGGACTGCCAGGTTGGCTGCTGTGCCATCATGTGAATCTGGTCCGGCAATGACATTCAACATCAGCGCCGCATCCGTCACATTAGACGCGACTGGTCCCGGACAATCCAGGGAAGATCCAAAAGCGATTAACCCGTAACGAGACACCCGCCCGTAGGTGGGTTTCATCCCCACCACGCCGCAGAATGCAGCTGGTTGGCGGATCGAGCCGGCTGTATCAGTACCCAGGGATAAAGCACCCTCCCCGGCCGCCACTGCCGCAGCACTGCCTCCGGATGAACCTCCGGGGACACGCTCCAAATTCCATGGATTGCGGGGGCTGGGTTGAAAGGCAGAAGATTCATTGGACGAACCATAAGTGAACTCATCCAGATTGACTTTTCCAAGCATCAAGCCACCAGCAGCCTCCAACCGGGAGACTGGCGTGGCAGTATATGGCGCAACAAAATTTCCCAGGATGCGGGAACCTGCCGTGGATGGAGTACCCTGAACACAGTAAATATCTTTTACCGTAAACGGCACACCAGCTAGGGGACCCGGGTCTTCACCTTGCGATATTTTTCTATCAACTTGCTCGGCTTGGGCGCGCGCTCGCTCTGGAGTCAGGGTGATGAAGGCATGCACTTTTTCCGCATCCTCAGCAGAGCTGTCAATGGGAGCCAGCCTGCCAGGTCGACCATCGACAGCTGAAATTCTTTCCAAGGCTGCATCAAGGGCCTGCATGGCAGAAATTTCCCGGCGGCGGATTAGATATGTCAGCGTGTGGGCTGGTAAGTCGGGGAGTTCCATAGGCTTGGTTATTCTAAATCGGTGTGTGGGATATCAGGGACAACCACATATCCATCTCTAACTTCAGGCGCCTGGGCAAGAATCTCTTCCGGATTCGGGCAGGCTTGCCACTGATCGTCCCGGATAGCTGGTGTGATTTGTGGTGTGTAAGGCACGCCATGCGTAGTGATCGCCGTCTCGTCGCTGAGAGGGATGGCTTCAAGCTCATCAATCGCTTTCATTTGATTATTTAATTGCTGGCGCAGGTATTCCGCCTCCTCTTGGGAGAGCTCCAAGGAAGCCAAAGTGACGAGGTGGTCAAAAAGGTCTGGTGTGATCGGTTGTTTTTCATTGCTCATGGGTTTCTCCAAATCTCTCGCCAGTATATCCCACTTTCTGGAAGTGTCAAGCGGGCTGATCAGGCCTGTAAAACTTTACTATTCAGGCATGCTATAATCTCGCCAACCACTGATTTGATCACGGAGGATGCTATGAGCAGCAACTATTTGTTCCCCTTCACAGAAGAACATGAGATGATCCGCCAGACCGCGCGCGAGTTCGCCCAAAAGGAGATCGCGCCAATCGCGGCGGAATTTGATGAGAGTGGCGAATTCCCTTACGATACCATCATGAAAATGGGTGAAATGGGATTCATGGGTATAGAGGTAGCAGAAGAATACGGGGGCGTTGAGATGGATACCCTGTCCTACGTACTTGCCTTGGAAGAGATTTCCAAGGTAGATGCCTCCCATGGCATCATCATGTCAGTGAATAATTCGCTGTACTGCTACGGCATCCAAAAATTCGGCAGTGAAGAGCAGAAGCAAAAATTTTTGCCCCCAGTAGCCTCTGGTAAATCGGTCGGCGCATACTCTCTGACCGAGCCGATGGCAGGATCGGATGCCGGGTCTCTGGTCTGCCTGGCTGTCAAAAATGGTGGTCATTATGTGCTTAATGGCCGCAAATCCTGGGTCACCAGCGGACCGGTAGCTGATTACATCGTGGTATTCGCGATGACAGAACCAGAAAAGAAGCATAAAGGTATCACCGCCTTCATCATCGACAAGAACTTGCCGGGATTCAGCGTAGGAAAGAAAGAGCCCAAGTTGGGTATCCGGGCTTCGGCTACCAGCGAAATCTTATTTGAAGATTGCAAAGTACCAGTTGAAAACCGGCTGGGAGAAGAGGGGCAAGGTTTCAAGATCGCCATGGCTGTCCTAGATGTCGGGCGAATTGGTGTTGCTACCCAGGCCCTGGGTATCTCTGGTGCTGCATATGAAGCCAGTCTTAAATACGCACAAGAACGTGAAGCTTTTAGCAGGAAAATCGGTGAGTTTCAGGGTATTTCATTTAAGCTGGCTGACATGAAAACACGTCTCGAAGCCTCCCGCCTGTTAGTATATAACGCTGCAATGGCAAAAGAACGTTCTAAATCGACGGGAGAACGTTTCTCTCTCGAAGCTTCGATCGCCAAGCTGTTCTCCTCTGAAACCTCGATGTTTATCTCCCACGCTGCCATTCAAATCCATGGTGGCAGTGGTTACTCGAGAGAATTACCCGTAGAGCGTTATTTTCGTGATGCCAAGATCACCGAAATCTATGAGGGCACCAGCGAGATCCAACGCCTGGTAATAGCCCGCATGGAGACTGGATTGAGGTAAGTACTTTCGGGGAGTGCCTCGAAATGGAATCAACACAAACAGGTGAAACTGCAAACAACATTGGTAATAAGCTGAACCCTGAGAGTGATCCTGATGCCTGCTTACACCCGGGTGATAGCTATCTGGAGCCACAACTCACGGTTAGAATCAGTCTGGTCAAGATAGAGGCTGAACCCAATAAACCTTACTTGGGAGGGAAAATCAAGCCAGTAAGCTTAGCTCGAAGATATTTACCTGGCAAGAATTTGCTTAATCCACCAGATTGAGTATGGTCCTGGAATTGCAATCTCCATATGAAGCTGCCTCGCATCCGGATTCTAGGGTGATCCTAAAAAACAAGCGTGCGGAAACTCAACCAAATAATCATACCCCCCCACCCCAAAGAAGAAGCAGTCTATCCCAGAGAGTAAAACAAGGGTGTTATAAATTCCCCAAGTCACTCGAGGTGATCTTATTTGGGTTAGCCCTGCTGGTTTATTTGCTTACCCACTTGGTCGGGCTGACTCGCTTCCCGATCTTTTTTTTCAGCGATGAAGCTATCCAGACTGTGGCCGCTGCGAATCTGGTGCGGGACAATTTGCGGGATGAAGAAGGGACATTCTTACCAACATATTTCAAAAATGGACCTTATTACAACCTGAGCACAAGCGTGTATACCCAGGTGCTGCCTTATATCCTCTTCGGCAAATCAGTTTACATCACCCGGGCTACATCAGTCTTATTCAGCATGCTTGCGGCTATATCCGTTAGCCTTATGCTGCGCAGTATATACAAGATCCCATACTGGTGGGCAGGTGTTTCTCTGCTCTCGATAGCACCCGCCTGGTTTCTGCACTCGCGAACTGCTTTCGAAACGGCGCTCTTCGTTTCATTTTTTGCCCTATTCTTATACACTTATTTGCTCTACCGCTACCGTTCGACTCATTACCTGTACTATTCAATCCTTCTGGGTGCTCTGGCATTTTACACCTACAGCCCGGGGCAGGTTGTGATCATTTTGACTGGTTTCCTGCTCCTGCTATCTGACGCGGGTTACCATTGGCAGAACAGGAAACTTCTATTAAGAGGTTTAGCACTGGCAATCATATTGGCCTTACCCTACCTGCGATTCATGATCAGCCATCCTGCAGCCCCATTTGAACACCTGCGCACCCTCGATTCCTATTGGCTGCAGCCAATTGCTCTAAATGAAAAGCTCTCTCAATTTGGATCAGAGTACCTGCTCGGGCTGAGTCCTGGTTATTGGTTTATCCCCAACCAACGCGATCTCATTCGCCATTTGATGAAAGGATACGGGCATATATTTCCGGTTTTCATTCCTTTCGCGGTCCTGGGTCTCATTCTGGCAATCCGCAGATTCAGATCCTCCGCATACCGGACCCTGTTAATTTGTATAGTGGTTATTCCTGTTGGAGGTGCAATAGTTGAAATCGGTATTACCCGGGTATTGGCTTTTATCATTCCCGCAGTCATCCTGATCGCGCTGGGAATAAACTACACCATGACCTGGCTGGAAAGCAAACACCTCCCCCGCAGAGCACTGGCAACCAGCCTGTTCGTGGTTCTTACCTTCACCAACCTGTTCATGCTCCGGGATGTCTTGGTGAACGCAGACACCTGGTACCAGGATTATGGTTTAGGGGGAATGCAGTATGGTGCCCAGCAGCTTTTTCCTAGAATTGCCAGCTACCTCAGGGATTCTCCGGAGACAGAAATTATTCTTTCACCGACCTGGGCAAATGGCACTGATGTGGTTGCACGCTTCTTTCTCGGCGATCCCTTACCGATCCAGGTTGGGAGTGTCCATGGTCATATCTCCCGGCTCAAGACCCTCGATCAGCATACACTGTTCGTGATGACACCTGATGAATTGCAGATGACGCATGAAAGTGGGAAATTCAAAGATATCCAGGTGGAGGAGATGCTGCCCTACCCCAACGGAGCACCCGGGTTTTTCTTCGTGCGTATGGGATATATCGATCAGATCGACAGGATTATGGAAGAGGAGCGCCAGGAACGTCTGGTATTGCGCTCAGCAGAAATTGTGATCGATGGAGAGCCTGTAGTGGTAAATTACTCCTTGCTGGATATGGGTGAGGTAGGACACATCTTCGATGGTGATCCCCACACCCTGGGACGCACTTTTGAAGCAAACCCGGCCATAATCGAGCTGGTATACCCCACGCCACGGACGATCCGTGGGGTCTCGGTTATAATCGGCAGCACTGAAGCAGAAATCAACGCAGTGCTGCATCCTGCTCCAAACTCCGCGCCGGTTGAATTCGTGAAGACCTTTCAAGGAAGTGTAGAGGGACCAGAAGCTGTATTCGATTTCACTGAACCCATCCGGGTACAAACACTGCGCCTCGAGATCCGTGACCTGCACCAGTCAGAACCAGGCAATGTCCATATCTGGGAAATC
>JALHTN010000182.1 GCA_022865865.1 Anaerolineales bacterium | reverse complement strand
GTATCCGAGCCGGGTAAATTGTGGATAGCAGAATGGGAGGCAGAGCTCCCCTCGGCTGAATGGCCTCAGGTGATTGGGGATCAGAGCTTTCTGGAGGTTGGAGGTACAGTCGATCTTCAATCCGGATGGCAGCTCTCAGCACATAAGGTAGCTAATAACGAAATTCCTTTCCATGTGCCTAAAGTGAAAGTTAATGTAAATCAAGTATGGCTGGATTTGGAGCAAATTGAATTACCCTTGCTGGTTCGTGCTCGCAAGGAGGGTGACCGGCTGCAGCCCTTTGGGATGGGTGGGCATTCGCAGAAAATCTCAGATTTCATGATCAACGAAAAAATCCCCCGCCGGGCAAGGAAGAGATGGCCCTTAGTGTGCAGTGCTGAACAAATCGTTTGGGTGCCAGGTTATCGGCCGGCCCAATCCTTCCTGGTCACAGGGAATACTACCGAAGTGGTTAAGCTTAGTTTGAGGTTTGCAGATGTCGAAACCGAGCAAAGTGCGGGTTAGCTTTTATGCCAACCTGCGCCAGGCTGCGGGTCAAAAATGCGTTGATTTCCCGATCCCAGATCCGTTAACCGTAAGGGAACTCATGGGTGAGATCATCGAACTTATACCTGGTCTGGGACCAGAACTGATCAACGACAAAGGTAATCTGCACGAGCATCTTAATATCCTGGTTAACGGGAGGGATATCAGATACCTGAATGGGCATTTGGATACCTTACTTGCAGCTGGTGACCAGGTGAGTGTGTTTCCCGCTCTAAGTGGGGGGACTGAACGGTATAATGGTAATAATCTTGCACTTTTTCCGTAATAGAGAACTCTTGATATTTTTGAGTGGTATGCACCTGGATACTTCAAAGAAAGGGAGCCTAACCCATGAAATTCTTTTCCCGTCGAAAGAAGAGCAACCGATTCCTGGAACTTCTAATCCAGCAGGCTGAGTTTACTGTAAAGGGATTAGAAGCACTCAAGCTGTATATGCAGCAGCCGGACAGTACTATTGCAGAGCAGGTATCCAAGATCGAATCCGAGGAAGACGAGGTGCGGCGGATTCTGATCGATGAACTTAACCGTACATTCGTTACACCCTTTGACCGGGAAGATATCTTCGCTCTCTCACTAACGATTGATGATATCCTCGATTATGCTGAAGAAACTATCGACCGTATGGCCACCCTGAACGTCGAACCAAATCAATTTCTTGAACGAATGGTATCACTTCTAACCGATGCTGCGGTAGAAATCCAGCGAGGTGTATCAGAAATAGTGGATCACCCCAATGTAGCCAACGACCATGCTGTACGGGCCAAAGCCCTGGAAAATCAGGTGGAAAAGGTATATCGGGAAGCCCTGGCAGATCTCTTCAGCGATCCCCAGGACTTAAATGATGTAATGGAGATATTGAAGCTGCGTGAGATTTACCGCCATCTATCCAATGCTGCTGACCGCGGTGATCAAGCCGCCAATGTAATTGGAGACATTGTCGTCAAATGGCAATAATCCCATTACTCCACATTGGGATCCGATAGTCTGCGCAGTTTCATACGTACTTCCCGCCACTGGATTTTTGAAATACCCAGTTTTTGGCGGATTTTGTCGGGTTCCATACCCGATTGCCAATCGCTGAGGGCACAGGTCCAACGACACATCTCGAAGGAGATGTGTTTTTCTAATCCAGCCTGCACACTGATATCTTCCAAGAGGTATTCCAGCCGGCGAGGAGACCACGGATAGAGCTGGTCGGTCAAGTTGTATTGGGATTCGTAATCGGGATAATGGTCGACCCAGCTTTCTGGAAGCGGGATTTTGCGTTCTTTAAAGCGGTATTGGGGGTTAGCGTAGCGCACAAAGACCAGGGCTCCACCCGGTGCTTCCAAGTCGATGTGATTGAGACGCAAGGCCAGGGTTTCGCTCTTTTTCAAGCCAGTGTTGATCAAAAAATCAAACAACGCCAGGTAGCGAGAATCATGGGGTGCATTTTTCCAAAAATCCTCTGCAACCTGCAGAGCAGAGCGTACTTCGTCGGGGGTTAGCACCTGAGGCAGCGGGCTGATGACTGACTTCTGGACCACCTGTTCGGCAGGATTGACGAGCAGCACACCGTATCCATGCAGCCAGCGGAAGAAAGCCTTCAACGAAGTGATCCGGCGAGAGAGTGTCTTGGGGCTGCAGGGTACACCGCGGCCTTTTTGCATCCAGTTGAGGAAGTTGTTCAAATCTGTGGTCGTGATGCTGCCCAGGATTCGATCTGGGGGCAAGTAATAAGCCAGCAAATTTAGATCACCGATAAAGGCTTTGATCGTATTCGGTGAACTGCCCTGGTCTTCTAAGTAGAAGCGCCAGGCGTTGATGGCAGGGATCAAAGTGGTTTTGGACGAGATATGGGCGATGGGAGTCTCTTCGGGTGACATAACAGCCTCCAATAAATTGCGGATAGGTTATTCGTATAGCCGTGCTCCGGGTAGTTTAGTCGAAAATTGGAGAGCTGTCAACCAATCTTAACTATGTCATTTCGAGGAGCGCAATTTGCGACGAGAAATCCCTGAAGAACTTGAATAATAATTCGCGTCAAGGGGATTTCTCACCCCTGCGGGGTTCGAAATGACATTG
>JALHTN010000181.1 GCA_022865865.1 Anaerolineales bacterium | reverse complement strand
TAATTTCACAATTAGGTTTCTGCTGAAAGGGAGTGATCTCTAAGTAGATGCGTACTCGCCGTTGGTCTGGTAATGGTTCGGCGCGCAATTCTCTTATCCGCACTTCCTCCGGGGGCAGAGGTATATCACTTGGGTCTTGAAAATATATATCCATGGGAACACCTCTTGCATTGGGCGTGATTAAACCTGGCAGGGACTTGCCAGGTTTTCAAAATTATAACCCAGGCTGATTAAGATGACTATCAGGGGCTAATAGAACTATACCCTTCAGTGGATGAAGAACGATCATAAGCAACTTCACTCAAAATTGGAATAGATCGAGGAGCAAAATAGTAACAGTCTGCCTAAATCTTATCTTGGGAGAATCACAGATATAATAGGTGTCCCAAAGGAAGGAGAAACCTATGCCCTATCACATAGAAACCCTTGCAATTCATGCGGGGCAAGATCCAGATGCCACCACTGGCGCAGTAATGACCCCTATTTACCAAACATCAACCTATGCCCAGGAAGCAGTAGGTCAGCATAAAGGTTATGAGTATTCTCGCACGGGTAATCCGACCCGGACCGCGCTGGAAACCAGCCTGGCTGCCCTGGAAGGGGCGCGGTATGGATTGGCATTCGCTTCGGGAATGGCCGCCACAGATTCTGTTTTACGCATGCTTTCCCCTGGTGATCATGTCCTGGCCGGGAATGATGTCTATGGGGGAACATTTCGATTGTTCGATAAAGAATTCAAGCGCTACGGCCTTCAATTTTCCTATGTGGATACCAGTGATCTAGATCAATTTGCCACCGGGCTGCAAGAGAATACACGCATGGTGTGGTTGGAAACACCAACCAATCCCCTGTTAAACATTACAAGTTTAACCGGGATAGCGGAATTACTGGAATCAATGAAGCAATCTCCTTTGTTAGTGGTTGATAATACATTTGCCACTCCTTACTTACAGCGACCTATTACTCTTGGTGCGGATATCGTGGTGCATTCGACTACAAAATACCTGGGTGGTCATTCAGATGTAGTGGGTGGCGCGATTGTGTGTCAGTCTGAAGAGGTTTACCAGAGATTGGCGTTCTTGCAGAATGCAGCTGGGGCAGTACCTGGACCATTGGATTGCTTCTTAGTGCTGCGCGGCTTAAAAACTCTCCCAGTGCGCATGGACCGCCACGCCAGCAATGCAGCTGCGATCGCGGATTTCCTGGGTGATCACATGGCTGTGGAGGCAGTGTACTATCCCTTTCATGAATCACACCCACAAGTGGATCTAGCCAAAACACAGATGCTTAATGGGGGAGGGATGATCTCATTTGTGATGAAGAATGGTGCATCAGCAGCTCGAAGGGATGCTGAGCAGACCGAATTATTTACGCTGGCGGAATCACTAGGAGGTGTTGAATCTTTAATCGAAGTACCAGCTTTGATGACACATGCTTCAACCACGGGTTCTCCTCTGGAAATAGATCCTGGTCTCGTGCGATTATCTGTGGGTTTGGAGCATGCAGATGACCTGCGGGTAGATCTTGAATCAGCGATTGCAAAGATCTGATTTATTCGTCCTCCATCAAGATTTTGTTTAATGTGTTAAACCTTGCTGCAACCAAAGCCCTGGAGATTCCCCCAGCGTCCAAATTTTGATCACTCATCCCTAATCTTGTTTCGTAGTAGGTGATTAATCCGGGCAATATTTCTAATATCTGGTCGTTTTTCCGCAGCAAGCTAGAGATTTGATCTTCAACTTTGGCAAAATCCCCCTGCATCTCGTAAAAATCGAACAGCTGGTAGAGCACTTCCGTGGGGAGTTCCTGACCAAGTAATTTCCGGTCCAGTTCATCGATCTTTTTGTGTAGTTCACTCGAACCCTGATTGCTTCCCATTAATATAATTTCAAGGTAAAAAGTAAGTGCCCGTTGATAATCTTGGATTGCTTCGGGATTATTATTTTTAACCACCAGGAGATCGCCTTCTAGATTGTAGAGTTCTGCAACCATGGCAAGCCTGTCGGGGACAAGTTCTCCCTGCGTGGTAAGCAGACGCATAATACTGAGATCATCCATCTGTTTGAGCAAATCAGCTCGTACCCCTAAGAGCTGTTCCAGGCTCTGGTCTATCTCCATTTGAGCTTCCTGGTACTGCCCCGCTTCTTTCAGGTATAGGATCTTGGTCAGGACAGCCAGCATCTGGTTGATCATGCGCATGAAGTAATCTTCAGTGAGCATAACTTTGAGCACCTACTTTAGTTAATAATATTTACTGGTAAATGAGTGATTATTCAATCAATAGAAACTGTGGATCACCAAAAGGTGAACAGAACACAATTGAGAGATTGTTTATTCTTGCTTCGCCGAAGCATTCATCATCTTCATTCATATCTCAGCTGGATCACATTCACCATCTCCCATTTGAGCCATCATCCCAGCCATCATTTTGGACATCATCTTGGGGATTGCCTTTGTTATTGCTGCGAACATAAGACCCCCACCAATCGCGCCCAAACTGGCGGCCAGGATGTAGCCTCTATATTGGTAATGTTTGCGTTCCATGATCTTTGCCTCCGTAAAAATCCCTATTAAAGAAGTGTTGCTTCTGGAAGGGCAAATTGAACTGTTGCCCTTCCCATATCCATTTTAAGCAGGTTTATTCTAAAAAGCAAATATGCTGGTGTTGAATTTGCATCAAGGATTAGCTTCAAGTGTGAAAACGGTCTGTAATACCATTTCTTCTATCTACCCAGGCGCAACATGAATAATTCCATCACGCTGGTTTATTCCAGTTATATTTCGGTTAATTTCGAAAAGAATTCAAAGATTTCTCCTTAATTAGCTATGAAAGTGAGAACATTAATTGACAGATGAATATGATTGCATTATAATTTGAAACACGTTCAAGTACCGCAGAATACATTTTACCGGAGGATTACGCGCACAAGACGGTTAACATTTCGGAATAAATGTAATTGGAAAGCCAAGCGATGCTCGGCTAGGGTAGTGAACGGCAGCCGGGCTGTTTTGTTGCCTGAATCTAAATGGAAAAGGAGGTGAGAAGATTGGTATCAGTTGAATTACGATCTAATGAGGGCCAGGAACAATTACTCAGACGTTTCCGTAAAAAAGTTGCAAAAAGTGGTGTGATGAGCACCGTTCGACGGAAAAGATGGTTCGTGTCAAAAAGTGAGTTGCGCCGCATCCAGAAGAAAAAAGCAATGCGGCGGGTGAGAAGCAAGAAGACAAGTTATCCATCCTACTAAAATTTGGATATTACTGCAATTCCGGAGGAATATATGGCCAAAGAAGAAGGAAAAATAACAGTTGAAGGCACGGTAGTCGAAGCTTTGCCTGCGACGCAATTTAAAGTCATATTGGACAATGATCATGAAGTGCTCGCTTATCTTTCAGGGAAAATGCGCAAGCACTATATCCGAATTTTACTTGGAGATCGTGTTCGATTAGAGATGTCACCTTACGACTTAGCTCGCGGGCGAATTGTATATCGCCAGAAGAAACACTCAACCATGCCAGCACAGACCGAGTAAACCTCTCGAGTAGAAACTCCGGAATTATCAGTATAATTAATTCGTAGGGAGTCGCACCAGCGACTCCCTACGTTTGTTTGTGGGGTGAGAACAATTGATCAGGGTGCAAAACGCATATCGAAAGAACTCAATACTTTGATATAGTTCGCCCGTTCGAAAGCAGCTGGTTCAGCAACTGCTTGTTGGCTCATGCTGCCTTTCATTTGAGTTATTGACTCGTATTCGTGCTCAAGCATCCAGGATTGAACGCCATCGAGGATGTTGTTGACATGTGAAACCCCATATTTAAGCAAAGTTGATGCTACCATGCTGGCACTAGCACCAGCCATTGTGGCTTTGAGCAAATCTTCTGCGGTATGAATGCCTGTTGTCAGTGCAAAATCGGCTGCAATGCGGCCATATAAGATCGCAATCCACCTTAATGGTAAGCGCATTTCTTGTGAATTGCTCAATACCAAACTGGGTACGACTTCTAGTTCTTCCAGATCAAGATCGGGTTGGTAGAAGCGGTTGAAAAGGACCAGACCATCTACGCCGGCTGAAGCAAGATTTTGAGCGAAATTCGGTAAGTTGGTGAAAAAGGGGCTAAGTTTGATGGCGATAGGTATTTCGATGGTGGCGCGAATGGAACGAACCAGATCAAGGTATTCATTCTCGATATCCAGACTGGAAACAGCAGGATCGGTTGATAGATTATAGATATTCAATTCCAAAGCGTCGGCACCGGCTTGCTCAATCTTCTTTGCGTATTCGATCCAACCACCATTGGTGACACCATTGAGACTGCCAATAATGGGGATGTCAACTGAACCTTTGAGCGTGTGCAGGTTCTCGACATAATCATCTGGACCAATGCTGTATTGGTTGAGATCGCTGTGGGCAGATAGATCTGGAAAAAAACTTAGCGCTTCGGAGAAGGAATCAGTACCCTGACTCAAATCGCGGTCGAGCCTTAAGCTATCATAGATAATTTGTTCCTCGAAAAGAGAATACATTACCACTGCGGCGATACCAGCGCTTTCCAGTTGACGCACAGTCTCAACTTTATGGGACAATGGTGAGGCCGAGGCGACGAGGGGATTTTTTAGTTCAAGTCCTAAGTAGCTTGTAGTAAGGTCTACCATGAAGTGCTCCTTATCGAAAATTCAGAATCAAGATAACCGGGGGAAAATGGGGGAGCTCATTCATTGATTTATCAATTGAAGATTGAGCGTTGACAATTACTTCCCTGTTTATCCAGGTGTTGTAGATTATTCGTTTCCATCCTTACCATTAAAATGCATGGCTGCCATATGCTGGTAAAGTTCCCAGCGTCCTTCAACATCATCCTCGGCTAATTTCATGAGCGCTTCTGCTCGCTTTTCGTCACTCTGCAGCAGCATTCGATAACGAGTTTCATTGTAAGCATATTCAGAGAACGAGATCGTTGGTTTCTTCGAGTCGATGATTAAGGGGTTCTTGCCTTCGTCCGCAAGGTCAGGATTGTAGCGGAAAAGCGGCCAAAAACCCGATTGGACAGCTAATTTTTGCTGCGTGAGACCATTGACCAGATCATAACCATGGGCTATGCAGTGACTGTAAGCGATGATTAATGAAGGACCGTCAAAGGCATCAGCTTCCAGGAAAGCACGCAGGGTTTGCTGATCGCTGGCTCCCATGGCGATCTTTGCGACATAGACATAGCCGTACGACATGGCGATCATCCCCAAATCTTTCTTGGGAAGTCCCTTCCCCTTTGCAGCAAATTTCGCCACGGCTGCTCTTGGAGTAGCTTTTGAAGCTTGACCGCCAGTGTTGGAGTAGACCTCTGTATCCAATACCAGGATATTAACGTTGCGTCCCATAGCAAGTACGTGATCTAATCCACCGTATCCGATGTCATATGCCCAGCCATCTCCACCAACGATCCAGACACTCTTCTTTACCAATACATCTGCCAGGCTGAGTAAATCCTTACTGCGGGGGTCATCGGATTCTGATAGCCGTTCTTTCAGCAGAGCAATTCGCTCTCTTTGAGCAGCAATGCCAGATTCGGTTCTTTGGTCACTGTTAAGAATTTCAGATACCAGGTTTTCACCGAATTGACCTGAGAGCTCACGTAACAACTCGCGGGCATATTCCTCCTGCTTATCCAGAGTCAGGCGCATACCGAAACCAAATTCTGCATTATCTTCAAACAGTGAATTGGACCAAGCAGGACCACGCCCATCTGAGTTTACCGACCAAGGGGTGGTTGGCAGGTTACCGCCGTAGATGGATGAGCAGCCAGTCGCATTCGCTACAATAGTTCGGTCACCAAATAATTGCGTGAGCAATTTCAGATAGGGCGTCTCTCCACAACCCGCGCAGGCGCCTGAAAATTCGAACAGGGGCTGCAGCAGCTGCGAGTTTTTAACCGTACCAATCGTAATTGCGGTGCGATCGACTTCCGGCAGGGTCAGGAAGAAATCCCAATTGGTGACTTCACGTTCACGAATGGGGAGTTGATCCACCATGTTGATCGCTTTCCGACCTACCTGGGTTTTATCTTTGGCTGGGCAAGCTTCAATGCATAATGCGCAGCCAGTGCAGTCTTCGGGAGAGACCGAAAGCGTGTATTTCATGTTGGGGAATTCCCTCCAGCGTGCATCTGCTGATAGGAAGGATGGTGGGGATTTCTCCAAAAGTGTTGGATCGAATACTTTTTCCCGGATTACTGCGTGTGGGCAAACAAAAACACATTTCCCGCACTGGATACATATATCTGGCTCCCATGCGGGAATTTCCAAGGCGATATTGCGCTTCTCCCATTGGGTAGTGGCTGTAGGGAAGGTTCCATCGACCGGAAAAGCACTGACAGGAAGCGCATCTCCTCTACCAGCAATGATCTCACCAAGAACATCACGGACAAAATCTGGAGCTGCATCAGGTACTGGTTTGCGAATGGCGATTTTGCTGGTTACCTTTGCTGGAACATCGACCTCGAACAATTTTGCCAGCGTTTTATCAACCGCTTCAAAATTTCGTTTTACAATTGCTTCTCCCCGCTTTCCATAGGTCTTTTGAATGGCATCCTTGATGGCTTTGATGGCCTGCTCTCGGGGTAAGACACCACTGATGGCGAAAAAGCAAGTTTGCATAATGGTGTTGATTCTGCGACCCATTCCAGATTCCTCGGCAACCTGGTAGCCATCGATTACATAGAAGCGCAATTCTTTCTCGATGATCGTCTCTTGGACCGGGCGAGGAAGAAAATCCCATACCTCATCTGGTCCTTCGAAACTATTCAAGAGAAAGACAGCTTTAGGCTCGGCGTATTTAAGCATGTCAATCCGCTCAAGGAAGGAGAATTGGTGGCAGGCAACGAAATTAGCATTCTCGATCAGGTAGGGAGCACGGATGGGCTTGGGGCCGAAGCGCAGATGTGAGACTGTAACTGCGCCGGATTTCTTAGAATCATAGTTGAAAAATCCCTGGGCGTGATTATCAGTCTCTTCACCAATGATCTTGATCGAATTCTTGTTTGCACCAACGGTTCCATCTGAGCCTAAACCGAAGAAGACTGCGCGTACAGTTTGCGGGTCTTCAATCGAGAAATTGGGATCGTAGTCAATACTGTTGTTGGTTACATCATCATAAATGCCGGTCGCGAAACTATTTTTTGGTTTTGCGCTGGTCATCTCATCGAAAACACCTTTAACCATAGCCGGGGTAAATTCCTTGGACGACAAACCATAGCGTCCACCGATAATACGCGGCTTTTCAGTGAAGGATGCTGTTCCTTGCTCTAATCCTGCAACGATAGCAGCGCTTACATCCAGGAACAGCGGTTCCCCAGTCGACCCAGGTTCTTTCGTTCGGTCAAGAACTGCGATTGTTTTTACCGTTTCAGGAAGTGCTTTCATGAAATCCTTAATGGGGAAGGGCCGGTATAAGCGGATGGCGATGACGCCTAACTTTTCTCCAGCTTCATTCAGATATTTCGCCGTTTCAGATGCGGTCACAGCACCACACCCCATCATAACGATTACCCGCTCTGCATCCGGAGCCCCGAAGTAGTCGATATTATGGTATTGGCGACCTGTCAGGGCGGCAAATTTATCCATGGCTTGCTGGACGATTGCTGGACAGGCTTCATAGTATGGGTTGACTGTTTCCCGGGCCTGGAAATAGACATCAGGATTTTGAGCGGTCCCGCGCAAAACCGGGCGGTCGGGTGATAAACCACGCGCTCGATGGGCTCGAACGAGTTCATCATCAATCATTGCTTTCAAGTCTTCATCAGTGAGCTGCTCAATCTTGTTTACTTCGTGGGAAACGCGAAAGCCTTCGAAGAAATGCAGGAAAGGCACGCGAGATTCTAGGGTCGCTGCTTGGGCGATTAATGCGAAGTCATGTGCTTCCTGAACAGAACCTGATGATAGCAAAGCAAATCCCGTTGAGCGAGTCGCAGTCACATCGGAGTGATCGCCGAAGATAGAGAGTGCTTGAGCTGCCAGGGATCGTGCAGAAACATGGAATACTGTGGAGGTCAATTCCCCAGCGATCTTATACATGTTGGGGATCATGAGCAATAACCCTTGAGAAGCAGTGAAGGTAGTGGTCAAAGCACCAGCCTGAAGGGCTCCGTGGACCGCTCCGGCAGCGCCCCCTTCGGATTGCATCTCAACCACAAGTGGAACTGTCCCCCAAATATTGGTTTTCCCGACTGCTGACCAGGCATCTGCAAATTCACCCATTCCAGAAGAAGGCGTGATTGGATATATGGCAATTACTTCATTTATTTTATGGGCAACGAGGGCGACCGCCTCGGTCCCATCAACAGTGATAATGGGTCGTTTCATTTTTCTCTCCAGAACATAATAAATTCTGCCCGACGAATCAGGCGTTATCTTTTATCAAAGAAGCCAACAGGCTCCCTAATCTCATAGTTTATTATTTTCCGTGCAAATCAAGTAGTAATATATGGCATCAAAAAGACCTGTGACCTGTCATATTATTGGACAAATGGTTGGATATTTACCAAATTAAATTAATAAACTATACAGATATGCAAACCTACTTGACCAGAATTGATGACAGTTTTAAAATTAAGCGCAGCTTTTGCATCTCAATGTCAATCAAGGGATTTGTGCTATACTTGCAACAATGGATAAAAACCACCATATCTGGCGGATTTGGGCAACAGCCCTGCACCGGTGGGGGTTACAAGAACTGGTCGCGTCATTATTAGAAGCAGCTGGGCCATTGACTTTAATTGGCGCCCAAGTGATTTATATTGGTCAACCAATCCTGGATGGCATCATGCCAGATGGGCATCTGACCGTATTAACAGACGTACTCGAGGATGATAACCAGCGGGTGGCATTTGTGAATTGTCTCCGAGAGGGAACGTAACCATGAACGGGCTGAATATCTTAGGATTAATATTTGTTCTGGTTTTCTTCGGTCTAATGATCGCAGTCGCAATCTTGTCCCGTCAACGGGAAGCACTGAGATTAAGAGAAATTCCCGCCTTTAACCGATTACGAAGAGCGATAGGTTTAGCCGTCGAAGCCGGCAGCCGGCTTCATATATCCTTGGGTCGGGGGCAAATGTTGAGTAAACAAAGCGCGATTGGTTATGTTGGATTGAGCATACTTAACCGGATTGGACGCTCGACTTCGATAAGCGACCGCCCGCCCGTTGCCACATCAGGGGAGGGGACTTTGGGAATTCTTTCTCAAGATAGCCAACGCGAGGCAGCGAAATATCTTGGGGTCGGATCAGATCCCACGCGGGGACGGATTACTGGTCTGACGCCTTTCTCATACGCGGCGGGTACTCTATCATTCATTGAAGAGGAGGAGATCGGAGCGAATTTGTTGATTGGCAGTTTTGGCATTGAGGTTGCATTGATCACTGATGCAGCGGAGCGGAAAGAAGGGATGACGTTGGGTGGAACTGACAATTTGACCGGTCAGGCAGTGTTATTTGCAACTGCTCAAGAACCACTGATAGGTGAGGAAACGTATGCCGGTGGAGCATATTTGGGAGCTGGGAGGATGCATACTGCCAGCTTATACGTGCAGGATATTCTTCGCTGGGTGCTCATTGGCTTGATCTTAATTGGTGCGATCTTGAAATTATTCGGTGTCCTGTGAAAAATCCAGTTTATACCGCCGTAGCAATTGGGGTCGGTCTAGTTGTTCTCTTGGGTTATTTCCTGCAGCTTGATCTTTTGGTCAATGTGAGGATCATTTTGCTTGAATGGGCGACAATCCTTGTTGGGGTAGCACTCTTAGTCGGTGTGGTAAATCTATTTATCGTCCATTGGCGGAAATCTACGACCGACAACTCGAACCGGATCAACAGCATCGCTCTGTTGGTTGGGTTGACGATTACACTGGCAGTCGCTGGATGGTTTGGACCAACCCATCCATATTCACTGTGGATTTTTAATTACATCCAAGTACCAATCGAAGCGAGTCTGGTAGCCATACTTTCGATAGTGTTGATCTATGCTGGTGTGCGATTGCTCCGCCGGAAACCTAATCTGCTCACTATTGTGTTTATCGCAACTGCAGTAGTGATTCTGATAATGTCTGGACCCCTGTTTGGTATAGATGTTCCTGGTTTGGCAGAATTAAGGATCTGGATTGGTAAAGTACCTGCTGTTGCAGGGGCACGTGGTATTTTGTTGGGTGTGTCATTAGGAATTGTCGCTGCCGGCCTTCGAATTCTGATGGGTGCTGACCGGCCATACGGGGAAAATTAGTGGACGAAATTCATTGCCCCTTGTGCGGGAAACCAAACCCGGTTGATAATAAATATTGCGACTTCTGTCTGGCTCAC
>JALHTN010000180.1 GCA_022865865.1 Anaerolineales bacterium | reverse complement strand
GGACGGGTTTACCCGCTCCCCGTACTGAAATGCATACCTCTTTAACAGCGTTCCAAAGGGGAGCCAGATGAAAATAGAAGCAGACCGCATGCATGTATTCCCAGAACATTTCTTTGCCGGATTGAACGTCAAGATCCAGGACATGCAGGGCCAGGGTCAGGATGTAATCCGCCTGGATATTGGTTCCCCAGATCTGCCACCAGATGCGCACATCATCGCAGCCCTGAAAAAATCAGCTGAAAATCCAAATTCCCACGGCTACCAGCCCTCGCGCGGTTCCAAGGAACTGCGTCAAGCCTGGGCAGGCATGTACCAGCGACTGTACCAGGTCGACCTGGACCCCGAATCTGAAATCCTGCCCCTGCTGGGATCAAAAGAAGGCATATTTAATTTAGTGATGGCCAATGTAAATCCGGGCGATGTGGTTTTGATCCCCGATCCAGGGTACCTGACTTACAATGCAGCTACCCGCTTCGCAGGGGGCGAACCGGTTTTCCTGCCTCTAACCCAGGATCACGACTACCTCCCTGATCTGCAGGCCATCCCAGAACAAATTTTGAAAAGAGCCAAATTGCTGTGGCTAAATTATCCCAACAATCCCACCGCGGGGATTGCTAATATAGATTTCTTCAGCAAAGTTGTTGCTATGGCACGCGAGCATGAACTGCTGGTATGCCATGATGCGGCCTATTGCCAGGTAACGTATGACATTTACCAGGCTCCCAGCATATTACAGGTACCCGGTGCTAAAGATGTGGCTGTGGAATTCAACACCCTTTCCAAATCTCACAATATGGCTGGCTGGCGCACCGGTGTCGCCATTGGCAATGCCGATGTGATTAAATCACTACACGGGTTGAAGACCAACTTCGACAGCGGTCAATTTTTACCCATTATGGAGGCTGCTGCTGCTGCTTTAAATGGTGATCAGGATTGGCTGGTTGAACGCAACCAGGTGTACCAACAGCGGAGAGATATTGTGATCGAGAGTCTGCACCAATCAGGTCTGTCTGCCCGAGTCCCGCGAGCATCACTTTACGTCTGGTGTGCGGTGCCAAACGGTTGGTCAGCGAGGGAATTTACAGCCATGCTGCTTGACCAGGCTCAGATCAGCCTCACACCTGGAGATATATTTGGTGCCCATGGTAAAGGATATGTTCGGATTTCATTAACCGCGCCGATCGCGCGCACAGAAGAAGCCATGCAGCGTATGAGCAGAGTACTGCAGGGTTCAGGAGAGGTAATGGAATGAGTTTGCGTTTTCTAACTGCAGGGGAATCGCATGGCCAGGTCTTGACCGCCATTCTGGAAGGAATGCCGGCCGGGTTATCTCTGACCAGCGATGTGATCGACCACGAGCTCGCCCGGCGACAGCAGGGATACGGTTCTGGCCCTCGAATGCGGATCGAGCAGGATACCGCGCAAATCTTGGGCGGCGTGATGGAGGGGGTCACCACAGGTGCTCCAATAGCATTCCAGATCGATAACAAAGATCACCAGAAATGGCGTGGACGAGAAATCGAGGCTTTTGTCACCCCAAGGCCGGGTCACGC
>JALHTN010000179.1 GCA_022865865.1 Anaerolineales bacterium | reverse complement strand
TTTCCGATCGCTTCCAGGTTTTCTTCGTTCCAGCTGGATATGTATTTTCCATTTGGGGATTGATATATGTTGGTTTAATCGCTTATGCAATCTACCAGGTACTGCCTGCGCAGCGTGAGAATCCTCGTCTACGCAGTATCGGCTATCTATTTATCTTGAGCTGCCTGGCGAATATTGCCTGGCTTTTCTTGTGGCATTACGAAATTTTTAATTTCACCTTGATTGCCATGGTAGTGATTCTATGTTCGCTGATCGCAATCTACCTGCGCTTGGATATCGGTCGGGGCGAAGTTACAACTGGCGAAAAATGGGCTGTACAAATTCCATTCAGCATCTATTTGGGCTGGATCACCGTGGCGACGATCGCCAATACCACTCAGCTGCTTTATTTTCTGGGCTGGAATGGCTGGGGGATCAGTCCGGAGATATGGACTATGATCATGTTGGCGGCAGGTGTGCTCATCTCTGCGATGATGAGTCTTACCCGCGCGGATATCGCTTATTCACTGGTTCTGGTTTGGGCGTATCTGGGTATCGCCATAAAGCATGTAAACACACCCCTGGTTGCAATTTCAGCCTTGGTGGGGGCTGGGTTAATTCTGGTGATCTTGATTATTGTCCTGATCCGTAAATACCGCCAGGGTACAGGAACACCAATCACGTAGGATTGTTCTATGGATATGTAGTTGCAAGACTGAAGCTAATTATCATCAATTTACTTGCATGGCCTCTTGAGAAAATACTCTCAGGAGGCTTTTGTATAAATTATTGACGATCATGGACAAATTTAGTATAATCTAAATTTGATTTACAACTACCATAAATATGGTTTTGATACTTTATTTCATCACTCAGCAGTTCCGTTTAGCTGGCAAAGATTAGTTATTCAAAAAGGATTATATGCCTCAACCCCTGATAGCCATCCTGATCGCCGCTGCCATCACTATAATTGCCTGGCTGCTGTTCCGTCCACAGGCTGGACTGGTTCCCCGCTGGCGCAAAGCGCGCCAGGGTTCAAACCGGGTCTTGCAGGAGGATGCCCTCAAACACATCCAGCGCTGCGAACGGCATGCTGATAAACCCAGCTTGCAGAGCATCGCTGGTGCGCTGGACATCAGCCTCAACCAGTCAGCACAGGTCGCCAACGAATTACAAAGCATGGAATTAATCGTCATCGAAAATGGTGAATTTCTTTTAACACCCGCTGGTCGTGAATACGCATTAAGGATTATCCGCGCTCATCGCTTGTGGGAAGAGTACCTGGCTGAACAAACTGGTTTCCACGAATCGGAATGGCACGACCAGGCCGAAAAATACGAGCACCTGTTAACTTCCGAAGAAGCCAGCAGCCTGGCCCAGCAGTTGGGCAATCCGGTCTATGACCCGCATGGTGACCCGATTCCAGGGCCCAGCGGCCAGTTCAAGCACCATGCGGGACGCCCGCTGATTGCTATGGACTTAGAGACACCGCTGCGCATTGTGCACATCGAAGACGAACCAGAGGATCTGTACGCACAGCTGGTCGCTGAAGGGATAACACCCGGCATGTTCGTCCGCATCACCGAGAATTCCCCACAAAGGGTGCGTTTCTGGATCGGAGATGAAGAGCATGTGCTGGCTCCCATCGTGGCCGCCAATATTTCAGTCATTTCCATCCCCGAGCAGAAAATCGAGGCTGCCCAGATTGGCATCCCACTCAATGCGCTGAGTCCTGGAGAACGTGGCAAGGTTCTGGCTTTATCTCCACGTCTCAGAGGAGCAGACCGCCGGCGCATGATGGATTTGGGTATCCTGCCGGGGACACCTATTGAAGTCGAGATGACCAGCCCCAGCGGAGATCCAACCGCATACAAAGTGCGCGGGGCCCTGATCGCATTACGCGATGAACAAGCCAGATTAATTCAAGTCGAAAGCGCAGTTCAGGTGACCTGATCATGAAACCAGAATTATCCACAGAACAGTGTGAGACCTGCCCGATGCATAACACCGCCAATTTGTTGAAGCTGGGTCTGGATATGCAGGACTGGGACTATGTTGTCGCGCTGGCAGGTAACCCTAATACAGGCAAGAGCACCGTTTTTAATGCTCTGACCGGTTTACGCCAGCATACAGGCAATTGGCCTGGCAAGACCGTATCGCGCGCGGAAGGGGGCTTCGAATCCGGTGGTAAACGTTACAAACTTGTTGACTTACCGGGAACATATTCCTTGCTGGCAACCAGCCTGGACGAAGAAATCGCCAGGGATTTCATTTTATTTGGTCAGCCTGATGTCACCCTCGTAGTTGTTGATGCAACCCGTTTGGAGCGCAACCTTAATCTGGTGCTCCAGGTGCTGGAAATTACAGACCGGGTAGTGGTGTGCTTAAATTTAATGGATGAGGCAAACCGTCATGGTCTGCAGGTCGACGAACGCCGCTTGGCGAGGGACTTAGGCGTGCCAGTGATCCCCACTTCAGCCCGATCAAAGCAAGGCCTGGATCTACTTTTGCAGACCATTAATGACGTTGCATCCGGAAAAACAGTTTGTAAACCACGTCGTTTTCAAAATGAACCCCCCCAGCTGAAACAAGCCATAAACATCATGGTTGAGCAGCTCAACCAGGCATACCCCGCTTTGCCAAATGCGCGCTGGGTGGCGCTGCGCTTGTTAGATGGGGATGAGAGTCTGGTTGAGGCTGTCCAAAATGGCGAGCTGTCCGGGCTGGCTGCACAAACAACCCAAACCCCCGCTCTTCCCTCCGATCTCAAACTGGAAGCCTCCTCATGAAACCTGCAGAGCTGAATGCCGCCCGGGAGATACTGGCCACTGCCCAGGCGCTGCGTTGGGAGGTGGGTGAAGATTTCCACGAAAAATTGATGGAGGCCTTATATACCAACGCGGCCGAGATCGCCGACCGGGCAGTGACCCGACCTGGGGAAAAACCGCGCTTCGACCTGGACCGGACCATCGACCGCATCGTCACCAGCCGCCGCTGGGGATTCTTGCTGATGATCCTGCTCTTCACTTTAGTGTTCTGGATCACGATCTCCTTGGCCAATGTCCCTTCCCGCTGGATTTCAGAACTGCTGATCGGGACAATCTATCCCTTGCTGAATACTGCGGCGAGCAGTATTGGAATGCCATGGTGGCTCCAGGGCATCTTAATCGACGGCATGTACCTGGCAACCGCCTGGGTCATCAGTGTGATGCTGCCGCCCATGGCCATCTTCTTCCCACTCTTCACCTTACTTGAGGATTTCGGTTACCTGCCGCGCGTGGCATTCAACCTGGATAATGTGTTCAAAAAGGCGGGCGCACACGGAAAGCAATCCCTTTCCATGATGATGGGTTTCGGTTGCAACGCAGCAGGCATGGTGGCGACCCGCATCATCGACAGCCCGCGCGAACGATTGATCGCCATGCTGACCAACAATTTCGCACTGTGCAACGGGCGCTGGCCGACGCAAATCCTGGTTGCAACCATCTTCATTGGAGCGCTGATGCCGGCCTACCTGGCTGGGTTTGTCTCGGCTCTGGCCGTGGTGGGGATTGCCTTACTGGGTGTGTTTTTAACTTTCGCTGTTTCCTGGTTCCTGACCCGCTCTGTGCTTAAAGGCGAGGTATCCTCTTTCAGCCTCGAGCTGCCGCCCTACCGTCCACCCCGCATCCTGCAAACGATCTACACCTCGCTGATCGACCGTACGATTTATGTTCTCTGGCGAGCTATCATGTTCGCAGCCCCCGCAGGAGCCGTGATCTGGTTGGTCGCCAATATAACCATCGGGGGGCAAAGCTTAGCCGAGTATATAATCAACTTCCTGAATCCCCTTGGTATACTGATTGGCCTCAACGGGATTATCCTGCTGGCTTATATCATCGCCATCCCCGCCAATGAGATCGTCATTCCCACCGTATTAATGCTTACGCTTTTGATGACCGGTATCACCAGCCCCGGTACCGGAGCAGGGGTTATGTTCGAGACAGACCTGGAAAGTACGAAAGCTATCCTGGTGGCTGGTGGCTGGACCCTGCTCACCGCGGTCAACCTGATGATCTTCAGCCTGATCCACAATCCTTGTAGTACCACGCTGTACACGATGTATAAGGAAACCGGCAGTCGAAAATGGACGGCTCTGGCAGCATTGCTCCCTCTGGCAATGGGTTTCGCGATCACCTTCATCATCGCCCAGGTGTGGCGCCTGGCACAAAGTTTGCTTTAAACCTGCTGTGCGATCAATATTAATTTGGGAATTATCCCCCCTGGTTTTAGTAAAGGGGAGTGATCGTACCTGTGCCCCAACCCATTCTCATTTTCTCTGGCGGTAAAGATTTGAGTCCACCACTGCGACCATGTCTTCTGGATTAAGCGCATCACCCAGGAATTGGTTTACCTGGACAGCATACTTTTGCGGGTCAACCAGCATCAGGTTGTACTCCAGGTAAATAACGGAAAAATTGGCTTGCCCAATCAACCAGGCATGAACCTTGGCCAGGTGTTTTGAATACATTTCAGCCAGCTGCTCATCACTTACCCGATCCGTAGGTTTCCCAGCACGGATCAACATTTGCTTTTGAGAAGCCAGAATCTCATCCATATCACGCTGCATGAAGAGCACACGATAGGCATAATCAGGTGGAAGATGTTCTAAGAGCGCCGAAATCACTTTAACGGCTTTACCTTGGGCATCCCGCAGCCACTCGCTATCCCCATCCGGCAGCTTCTTTACTCTTTCAAATTCGTAATACCCCTTGGGATTATCGTCATCGGCTGTTCTAATATGATCAGTATAGGGATGGATGCCCCCCGCCTCGAGCATCTTCATCATCATCGACGTGCCTGAACGGGGCAAACCAGAGACAATTGTGATAAATCCGGATGCATTTGGTTTTCGAAAAGATTGGAGGAAATTCTTCATCATATCCTTCGACAAAGAGATTATGTGAATCTTGCTTGACAGGCGCACGCTATTTGCAACCGGATCACTATTGGAATCCGGTGCAGATCATAATCGATGATGGAATCCCTGTCAAAGATATCCCTGCCTGGGGTCACAAAATGCGCCTTTCATCTTCAAAATTATCAGGCAATAAGGTAAAATTCTGGCTTTTAAGATAAATTCTAACTATGCTATAATCGCCAAACTAGAAAACATTAATCAAAAACGGGTATATTTAACCTATATGCTAAACAAGATAGTTCGCGTATTTGGGGGAGACCCCAATAAACGTCAAATAGAGCAATACGCTGAAACCGTAAACTACATCAACAGCCTGGAACCTAAATTCGAGGCTTACGGCGACGAACAGCTTTTTGGTATGACCACGGAATTTCGCCGTCGCCTGGCCCTGGGAGAATCACTGGATGACCTGCTCCCGGATGCATTCGGTGTTGTGCGGGAGACCAGCAAAAGAACACTCGGGCAGCGCCATTTTGATGTACAGCTGATCGGTGGCATCGCGCTGCACAATGGCATCATCGCAGAAATGCGTACTGGAGAGGGGAAAACACTGGTTTCCACATTGCCGCTCTACCTCAATGCATTAAAGCTCAACGAGAAATGGTTGCATCTGGCGGAAAAGAAATGGGGACCGGATCCGAACAGCTGGGAATTTTCTCCCTTGGATGATATTCAAGTCGGTCAAGGAACGCACTTGGTCACGGTAAACGACTACCTCGCCCGCCGAGATGCCCGCTGGATGGGCGTGATTTTCTCTGCCTTAGGACTGGGCATCGGTGTTTTACAGATGGCCGCACGCACAGAGAATGGCAAGAAAGCTTTCCTGGTTGATTTCGAGCGCGAGTCTCCCCACGAAGACCAGCACAACCTTAACCTGGTCCTGCGCCGCGAGGCGTATGCTGCCGATATCACCTACGGAACAAACAATGAATTTGGGTTCGATTATCTGCGCGATAACATGACCATGCGTTTGGAAGACCGGGTGCAGCGCGGTCACGTTTACGCAATCATCGACGAGGTCGATAACGTGCTGATCGATGAAGCGCGCACACCATTGATCATCTCTGGACCCGCGCAAGATGACACGGAGTGGTACCTGCGCATGGCTCAGGTGGTCAAAGGGTTAAATTCTGAGGATATCGAGCTCAACGAGCGTGATCGCAACGTAACCCTCACGGAAATTGGTGAAACCCACGTGGAAAGCCTGCTTGATATGCCGCTGCGTGACCCCGAACGTCCAGAGGATATCACTCCTGAACAGGCTCGTCTACTTGGCTACCTTGAGCAAGCTTTGCGTGCACAAACCCTTTTCCGCAGGAATAAGGAGTACCTGGTCCAGGCAGGCAAGGTTGTGATCGTTGATGAATTTACCGGACGCTTGATGCCTGGTAGGCGCTGGTCAGACGGCTTACACCAGGCAGTCGAAGCCAAAGAAGGAGTACGCGTCCAACGAGAGAATGTTACCTACGCCACGATCACGATCCAGAATTATTTCCGCATGTACCAGAAATTAGCTGGAATGACAGGCACCGCACTAACCGAAGCGGAAGAATTCGATAAAATTTACAGCCTCGAGGTTCTGGCGATTCCCACAAACCTGGAATACATCGCTTCCAGACCAGATACCGATCTGACCGAGCTGCAAGATCGGGATGAGCAGGGCTACAAATACACTTATTACGCAGACAAAAATGACCCCCAGTCAAGTGCATTGTTCTGGAAGCGCAAAGATTACCCCGATGTGGTATACCGCTCGGAGGAAGCCAAGCTGCGGGCACTCACCTTGGAGATGATCCGTTTCAATGCACAGGGAAGACCGGTCCTGGTCGGCACAACCTCCGTTGAACTCTCAGACCGCATATCGAGCCGCTTGAAGGCAGAGCCCATTCGCCGCCTGGCCACAGTTATTGTGATTCGCAGTGCCTGGATGGATGCCAACAACCGCGAAGAAGATGGTCGCGCCATTCAGGAGCTCGATTATCTCAACCAGCCTCTGGACCAGCTGCCCATCTCTGATATGCGGAAAATGGCTCGCACTTTAGATATATCATTTAACCCTCAGGATTCAGAAAATCTGGGACGTTTGATCAGCATCCTGGGTTTAACCGCCTCTGACGGAATTCGCTTGGGGTCAATTTTACAGGCCGGCATTCCACATCTGGTGCTAAACGCTCGTAAACATACGGAAGAGAGTCAAATCATCGCCGGAGCAGGCGCCTTTAGCGCTGTGACCATCGCCACCAATATGGCCGGGCGTGGTGTTGATATCAAGTTAGGTGGAGAGATTGCGGAAGAGATTAACTCCGCCATCAGCCGCATCTTGCGCCGCAACAATTACATTGATGCTTACGATATGTCTCTGGAAGCTAAACACGCCGCGATTTTATCTATCGATCCCGAAAATTTCGGTATTTATCAAGCCGAAGTTGAATATTTCCTCAAATATATCGCTGATATGGCCAGGGTGCGGGATTTAGGTGGTTTGCACGTGATCGGTTCCGAACGTCATGAATCACGGCGAATTGACAACCAGCTGCGCGGTCGAGCAGGCCGGCAGGGAGATCCGGGATCGTCGCGTTTTTACCTCTCAATGGAAGATGAGCTGATGCGGCTCTTCGGAGGCCAGCAAGCAGAGAATATGATGATCCGTTTGGGCATCGACGATGCCATGCCCCTGGAAGTTGGACTGGTCAGCCGGCTGGTCGAACAATCCCAGAGCCGTGTTGAGGGGGCGAATTTCGATGTTCGTAAACACCTGCTCGAGTACGACGATGTTCTCAACACGCAGAGATCCAAGATCTATGATCAACGCGATCTGATCTTCGTCAAGGACGATCTCAGTGAGGATGTGACCGAGATGCTGCAAACTGAGATCATGCAGCGCGTTCCCGAATCTTTAGAAGACCCAGAAGGTCCCTGGCGGTTGCTGGCCTGGCTTGACCAGATCCAACCACCACTATCTGTGGATGGCTTTGTTTATCCCTCCTACACGCTGCGACTGCTGGTTGACCATATTCTCGGACAGCAATCGGCGACCGAAAGCTTCCAACCCATCGCAGGGCAGAGCACTTTGAAATCAATGGATCCGGATACTGTCCAGCGTGCATTGATCGAGCTGGCTGCAGAGAGCCTGCAAGCTGAAGAAGAACATGTTTTGCGCAGCGTTAGCAATATCATGGAAAATTCCCATCAAAAGTTTGAGGATCAGCTGGATGAACGCCTCGAGACCGTTGACACTTTTCTGGATGGCTTGGAGAACGCAGATGAGACCGACACCCGCAGCCCAAGCGAGATCACCGAAGAGTTGATCAATCTGGTCCAGGTCCCCCTCAAGCTCTCATCAGCTGAACAGCGCACCCTTAAAGAAGAACCTGATGAACTCGTAGATACGATCCACGACCAGGTCAATACGGCCTTGCTCGATCAGTCGGTTACCCGCCTGATAGGGGCTGTTGAGCGCCGCCTTGAAGAAGACCTGGAAGTCAATAAATCCCAATTGGCTGCCGAAGATTGGGACACGCTTACCGATCAGATCCTGGATAGGATCCAAACAGGATACGAGAGACGTCAGCAGCGATTAATTGGGGGTAATGGCGACGGTTTAATCCCCACTGAATTAAAAAAACTGCTGGCCAATGTTGAGGGTGGTTTAAATCAAGGCCAGATATTAGGCCTGCTGATCCAAATGCCGCAAGGATCCCGGGCCAGCTTCGACAAACAAACTCACCGGCGTGTATGGCGCCGCACGACCAGGTTGAGCTACCTTTATCGAACGGCGCGTTTACTGGAATACGAAGATCCAGAGCAAGTTTCCGCCCAGGTGCTTGATCATCTCGAAGGTGCCCAATCGGCTTTGCGCTTCCTATGGGGAACCAGCGAGTGGAGCCGCATTGCAGAAGCCAACTTGAGCGATATGGATGATACTACCCAGAAAGGTCTTAAAAATATTCTCGGCGAAGAACGTTTCGCCGAGATCAAAGGAGGACTCATCCAACATTTGGATCGTGAAGGTCGCCTTGAAGTGGCTGACGAACTCGGTCGGCAAGCTTTGACCGAAATCTATCGCCAATTACTTCTGGGGGTGATCTCCGAATTATGGGTCGAATACCTGACCAGTATGGAGGCTTTGCGAGTAGCAATTGGATTAGAGGCTTACGCTCAAAGGGATCCGCTGGTGCAGTATAAGAATCGCGCATTTGAGATGTTCAGGGAACTGCTGGACAACACTCGTACAGGCGTTGTAACGCGCATGTTCACCTACCGGCCACGAGATATGAGCAGTGTACAAACTGAAATCAGTGCCTCCCCAGCCGGTCTTCCCCCATTGGTCCCACTTGAACCAGTAACCACCCCAACCAGTCCCGAAACTGACGATAAAAAGAAGAAAGGAAAGCGACGCCAACGCAGGCGAAGATAATCGGTTTCTACTGCCAATCATGACATCCCACTCTGCCGAGTTTTATCATTCCCTGCCAAAGGTGGAGCTGCATAGACACCTGGAAGGCTCGCTGCGCCTGAGCACATTGGTGGAGATCGCCCGCGATTATGATATAGACATTCCGGGGTTCGCTGGTCTTCGGCCGTTGGTGCAAATCGGTCCATCAGACGCGCACACAGCTGAGAATTTTTTATCCAAATTTGAGGTTTTACGAAATTTCTATCGCTCTCCGCAGATCATCAAGCGCATCACCGAGGAGGCCATCGCCGATGCAGCTCTGGATAATATCCGCTACCTGGAATTACGATTCACACCTGTTGCACTCGGTAAAGCAGCTGGTTTCCCGGTGGACGAGGTGCTGGATTGGGTGATCGAAGCGGTGGAAGGTACCCAGGGCAAACATGGGATTACCACCCGCTTGTTGGTCAGCGTCAATCGCCATGAGAGCCTCGAACTGGCTGAGCAAGTAGCTCTTCAAGCAGTCGACCGTCTTGACTCGGCGATCATTGGGCTTGATCTCGCTGGAGATGAAGCCCAATTTCCTTCCGCACCCTTTGAACCAATCTTTCGGGAGGCGCGCCAGAGTGGATTAAAGATAACCATCCACGCGGGTGAGTGGGGACCCGCAGAAAATATCGCCCAGGCTATCGAATATTTTGAGGCTGACCGCATAGGACACGGGGTGCGCGTGATGGAAGACCCACGGGTGGTCGCTCTGGCCCGTGAATTGGGCACTACTTTCGAAGTTTGCCTCACCAGCAATTACCAATCCGGGGTTGTCGCAGATTTAGATCAGCATCCAATACAAAAAATGATCGCTTCCGGATTGGATGTTACGATCAACACGGACGATCCAGGAATTTCCCAAATTACCCTGAGCGATGAGTATTCCTTGCTTTGTGAGCGAATCGGGATGAGTCAAGTGACTCTTCAAGAACGGGTTACAGCAGCTGCACGAGCCGCATTCCTTCCTGCAGACGAACGGGAAGCGCTGGAAATTTCTCTAGAAGAAGAATTTAACCAGCTGAACGAGCCCTGCTAGGTTATTGAATTCGTAATAAATGGTTGGATGCTGCGGTAGTTCAACTTGACGGCTTAGTCTCCAACGCTTTTCTCCCACTCGGCAACGGAAAGGCGTATGAGATTGCGAATCTGTTCATCGGGGATCGCCTCAATTTCCGTGTATTTATCCAAGCCAATTTCGATCACCATTCCCTGATCGGGTCCTTCCACCAAACGAACACCTCGTTCTTCAAGATGCGTACCTTCCATCTTGTTCTGCAAAATTGAATCAATCTGGGACACAATACTCTGGTCGAGTACATCTAACTCAGATTTCTTCAACGGCTGGAGTGAATCACTAAAAACTTTCAACGGATTAAGACTGGGACTTTTCTTTACTTCATCGGTTTGGGGAAGTGCAGTTTTGATTATATCCGCTTGAGCAGCTGATTCAGCGGCAGCAGTGGTTGAACTCCCTATCCAGCTCTGAAGTTCTCTGGTCAGATTGACCAGCAAACGTTTCTGATCAGTATGTAAATCGCTTTCTTGGCGATGGGAAACGCCATTCATTTCAACCACTAGGCGCTGGTCTCCCCCTTCTCGCCAAACGCGGATTTTATTTTCCGAATCAGACAGCAGCTGCTGCTGGGGTACTTGTTCCGTCGATGACTCCTTTCGCAGGGAAAATATCAGTGCCGCGAGCAGGAAGCCGATCACAACTCCGATACCAGCCAACAGAATCACTCCGCTTATATCCATAAGTCATACTCCTGGAAGATGTGGCACGCATCCCTCATGATTTTTCGCTTCAGATCACAAGGACAGCGGTTGGCAGATCTGGCAGTAGTGAGTTCCACGCTGTCCTACCAGGATGCGCTGGATAGGTTCACCGCAAGTCGAGCAGGGTTCACCCGTGCGCTGATACACCCGGAAGTAATTTTGAAAATCACCCCCACGATAAACCCAATCGATACTCGCCCCTTGGCGGCGAATTCCCTCCTGCAGCACCTGCCGGATGCTGGACCACAAGCGCTCCGATTGTGATCTTTCCAATGTATTCGAAATCACCAAAGGATGCAGCTGCGCCAGGTGCAGGGCTTCATCAGTGTAGATGTTTCCCAATCCAGCGATAAAGGTCTGGTCGAGCAGCAAGGGTTTTAACTGGCGGCGATGGGCATGCAAGCGCTCATGGAATTCCTTTGCGGTGAAATCGCTTTGCAACGGTTCCGGACCAAGATGACCTATCACACTGATCGGATCAGCCACCAACCAGACGCGCCCAAACTTGCGCGTGTCGTTGAAAGCCAACCGCAGATCACCATCCAGATCAAGCCATAACCGGTGGTGCGCAGCTGCAGGTTGTGACTGACTTTCAACAATCAAATCACCGCTCATTCGTAAGTGGATCAGCAGTGTATCCGCTGATAACCGCATCAGGAGAAATTTCCCCCGCCGGTCTACATCAGATACGACTTGCCCGAGAATGCGCTCCTGGAATTCATCTGGGGTGGGTTCAGCCAGCGTACGCTCCCAAAGTAGGCAGCTTTCTTGCACGCGCCGCCCGACTATAGATTCTGCACCTCTCCCGCCATTCTTCAGCGCGAGACGGATGGTTTCAACTTCAGGCAGTTCTGGCATTATTTATTCGTTGAACATCTCACCCACACTGCGCCCCTCATGTGCACGGCGGATTACCTCACCTAAAAGCGGGGCCACAGAGAGGATCTGCAGGTTCTCACCCAATTTTTCTCGCTTCTCCTGAGGGATCGGTACGGTATCGGTAGTGATGATCTTTTTTAGCGGCAGTTCTGCCAACCGTTCCACAGCGTTATCAGAGAATATGGGATGGACGCATACCGCATATACGTCCCGGGCACCTTTCTCTTTGACCAGTTTGACCGCTTGGCTGATCGACCCCGCGGTATCGATCTCATCATCCACCACGATCACATCCCTGTTTTCCACACTTCCGATCAAGGTCAGGGCTGCAGGTCGAGCATCATCGCCGGAGCGTCGTTTCTCCACAAATGCAATGGGGGCATCCAGACTGGCGGCGAAATTGCGCCCTTTCTTGGCGAAACCAAGATCGGCAGCCACAACTACGGGATCGATCATCTTCATGCGTAAATCAAATAGCTGGGCAGTGAGAATATGAAAAGCGGTCAGGACATCGCCAGGAATTGAGAAGAACCCTTGGATCTGCCCCGCATGCAGGTCTAAGGTCATATAACGATCAGCACCTGCGATCTCGATCAGATCGGTTACTAAGCGAGCAGTAATGGGTACACGCGGCATATCCTTTTTATCAGAACGAGCGTAGCACATGTAGGGCACCACGGCTGTAATCCGCCCGGCTGAATCCAGGCGCAGGGTTTGAAGTATGATCAGAAGCTCCATCAGGTTGCGGTGAACCGGGCGTGAAGTTGTCTGGATCACAAATACATCCTGGCCGCGCACGCTGTTATGCAATTTCACGAAAAGGTTATCGTTCGGGAAGAGGGTAACGTCTCGTCCACTGAGTGGTAAACCCAGGTAGCGGGCGATGTGGGCTGCCAATTCCGGAGAACCGGTCCCGGAGATTAGTTTGATCTCACCATAAGAAGCGCAGTCACGATGAGTTATTTGCTGGGGCATATCACTCCTCCTCTTGTTCATCCCATTCGGGGCGCAGCATACTCATGAATATTACATCACAAAATTGGCCATCATGGTATTCAGCTTGGCGCTGGCGACCTTCGTGAATAAAACCAACCTTCTCATAAACTCGAATGGCGCGTAGATTATCAGCAAACACTCGCAGGAAAATGCGATGCAGATTCAAAGTGCAGAAACCATGCTGCAGAATCAATCTCACCACCTCCGTGCCATATCCCTGATCCCAGATAGCCGTGTCGCCAATGAAAATACCAAATTCCCCACTGCGGCAGCGCCAATCAATGCTGAAGAAACCAGAGTTGCCAATTAGCCGCCAGCCATCTTCCTGTTTGGCCTCAATGCATAAGGGGCGTTCCTCATTAGGGCTTTTGAGCATTTGCCCATACCACCTTTCTTCTTCATCCATAGAAAGTGGGATGTGTATGGATAAACCCCGGGCTACCCTCGAGTCATTGAGCCACTCGACAAATTGGGGTAGATCATCTCGCTCAACATGCCTCAAGCGAATTCGATCACCATAGATCATGCTGCTTGCCCTCCATTGATCAGGACATCTACTGCCGGGTGAGGAGATATTTTTCGTGCAATCAAAGATTCCAGTATCTCCTGGTATTGAGAATCGGATACTTGCTGGCGCCAGCGATAAACCAAATCCGTCTGGATTAGCATGTCCAGCTCCGCCTGTAACCGCTCCCGATCCCGGTTTTGTCTTTCACCAGTGTTATCAAGGTGCTGCTGGTGCTCGCTGATCGCACTGGCTAATTCTGGCAAACCATCGCCTTTCGTGGCAATCGTGCGTACGATGGGAGGCAGCCAGAATCCACCCACATCAGGGCTGCTGACTGGGGAAATAATAGGTTCGATCTGACCATGATGCTTGAAAACTCGCGGTGCGGGATGGGCAAGTTCGAGCATACTGCGCAAAGCTCTTTCGGTGTTCTCAACCCCGGGGCGATCGGCTTTATTGACCACCAGAATATCCGCGATCTCGAGAATACCCGCTTTGATAGCCTGGATATCATCGCCCATTCCTGGAGCTTCGACCACCAGCGTGGTATGTGCCAGGCGGGCGATATCCACCTCGGCCTGTCCAGCGCCCACCGTCTCGATCATGACCATCTCGTATCCAGCTGCATCAAATACCTGCACCATGCTGGCAGTGGTTGGTGCCAGCCCTCCTAGTGAACCCCGTGTCGCCATGGAGCGAATGAAAACTCCAGGATCACCTGTGAGATCGCGCATGCGCACCCGATCACCTAAAATCGCCCCCCCGGTAAAAGGGCTCGATGGATCGACTGCAATGATGGCTATTTTGAGTTGGGGTTTGCCTTCTGGCGGATTGCGGTAGTAAGAGGCCAGGCGATTCACCAGCGAAGATTTTCCAGTTCCTGGTGCTCCGGTTACACCGACCAGATGAGCCCGGCCAGTGTGTGGAAAAAGCTCTCCCAGGGCAGCCTGACCGGCAGGATTGTTATTCTCAATCTGTGAGAGCAATCTCGCCAGAGCGAGCCGGTCTCCGGCTAAAACAGAGGATGCCAGTGACATGTCAAATTTGGGATTCAGGGCTCAGATGTTCCGTTCACTGCCAGGCGAACGTCCCGGATAATATCCTCGGTCAGCGTGCCCGGACCATAGATTCCCACCACACCGATTTCCTTTAGACGGGGGGCATCTTCATCAGGGATAATGCCGCCTACGAAGACCTTGATGTGTTCCAGAGCATTCGCTTGAAGAAGCTCAAGCACCCGCGGCACGAGCGCCATGTGTGCGCCGGAGAGTATGGAGAGCCCGATCACATCCACATCCTCCTGCAGCGCAGCTTCAACGACCATCTCTGGCGTCTGCCGTAATCCTGTGTATATAACCTCCATACCAGCGTCGCGCAGGGCACGGGCAACTACTTTTGCACCCCGGTCGTGCCCATCTAAACCTGGCTTGGCGACCAGGACGCGGATCTGACGTTCGCTCATCCTACCTCCGTGGGCTTTATGATTATGCCTTGGATTATACCGCGATCACTTACCTAAGGATCATTCCCTGATCACTGGATAGAGATGAAACTAATCAGCTGCTTGAATGATTTTTGATTTGAGGATTTCTGCGGGAAAAATTGTCTTTACAGCAAACGATTGGGTGCTGTGCCATGTTGAATTTACTGGCTGTTCCGATTGAATGCTATCGGATCGTCCATAAGAGCGCTGGGTACCCGGCATTTAGTCTTTGAAGGTCAATGTCGGCACTGGTTCGTGCCCGATTGTCAATTCGTGATGAGCATCATCAACACCGGTCCCGGGATCAACATGAACATTAATATCCGTAAGATCAGGGAATTCGTGGTAAAGCAAGTGGCGAACTTGCTCAGCGATCTGGTGACTCTCGGATGTCTTCAGATCCGGATTCACAGTAATATAAACTTCACCATGCAGACAATGCCCCACCCAGCGCATCCGAATTCTTCTTATCTCCAATACACCAGCATTTTTTGAGATTACCTTCTCAGCGCTATCGATCAGCTCGGGATCCACAGCATCCATCAACCGGTACCAGATCGTCTTCATCGCATCCCAGGTGATCAGGACGATCGCGATGCCGATTAATAATCCGATCATGGGATCTACCATTGGATAACCAAACCAGGACCCGATTGCGGCTACCAGCACAGCCAAAGAAGTCAGCCCATCTGTACGAGCATGCAATCCATCCGCAACCATCGCAGCAGAACCAATTTTCCGTCCGACTCTGATCTGTAGAATCGCAACTCCCTCATTGCCTAAAAACCCCAGCAGGGCTGCAGCAGCAACCCAGCCCAGGTTGGTGAGTGGTTGTGGATTCATCAGGCGCTGAATGGCTTGAGAAAAGACAATCACAGCACTCGCTGCGATTGAAAGGACAATGAGTATTCCAGCCACATCTTCAGCCCGTCCAAAGCCGTAAGTATAACGACGCGTGGGTATTCGTCGAGCCAGGTAAAAAGCAATTAATAATGGGATTGAGTTCAATCCATCCCCAACATTGTGCGCTGTATCAGCAAATAATGATACGCTCCTGCTGTAATACACGATCACCATTTGCATGAGCGCTGTGACCAGTAGAATGCTCAATGCAATCCAAACGGTGCGGATACCTTCCTCATTTTCCCGGAAAGCCCTTTCGGACGCTAGTCCACGATGATCATGGCTGTGACCGAGAATTGACAGCTTGGAGGTGATCCACTCTGGCAAATAATGATGTTTGTGAGTGTGATCGTGATCACCAGAGTGATGATGTTGAGAATCTGAATTATTTCCCATTTTCTATTTCCCGGTTAGAGTTACTGATATTTCTTTCCTTTCAGGTAAGAGAAACCTCTAATGCTAAGATTTCCAAATTCAACCGGACCAAATGCCGTAGTCTCCATGAAGCGGCGAGTATTTTCCAGTTGCGCAGATAGTTGCGCCGAATGACCATGCACAAGGGATGCCAAACTGAAAGCACTTGGATCCAATTCAACGATCAAGAGCGTGCCATTGGGTTTCAGAACCCGGTACACTTCCTGCAAACCGCTCTTTTTTAACTCGTCTGGCAGGTGATGCATCATCAGACTGCTGAGCACCACATCGAAATGGTTTTCCTCAAACTCAATTTTTTCAATAACGCCGACCTGGAAATCGACCTCAACGCCTGCTTTTACAGCTTTTTGCTGGGCAAGATCGATCATATTTGAACTTGGATCGATTCCTACCACCGTGCCATCAACACCCTGGTTTTGTTTGGCAGCGATTGTGAGACTTCCAGTACCACAGCCCACATCGAGGATTTTCATACCAGGTTCGATGGCAACTTGTTCAAGGGCAGCTTGCCGGAATTTTCTTTCTCGCCCCAAAGAAATGATCCCAACCACCATATCGTAATATCTGGCCCAGGAATGGATGGTGTGGCCTTCGGTTTCGGCTACATAACTGTCCCCAGTTAATTGATTCGGTGATTTCATTGACTCACTCCGCCGACTTATTTTTGTGTATAATATGTATAGTATTGAACAAAATGTTCGATTATTTTGAAAGTATACAGAACCATTTACCTGAAGTCAACAACTAAGATGCAAATTTTGTTCATTAGTGAACAAAAATACAAAATTGTTTATCAATAGGTGAAAAATGAACACCAGAACACCTGATCGGCGAGTACAGCGAACTCGCCAACTTCTCCGAGACGCTCTTGTTTCATTAATCTTGGAAAAGGGCTATCAAAAAATCACCATTCAAGACATCATTGATCGTGCCAACGTAGGTAGGTCAACATTTTATGCTCATTACCGCGATAAAGATGATTTATTGTTCAGCGGTTTTGATGAACTCGCCCATGACTTACACCGCCACATGCGTTCTCCTGATGCAAGTGACGACAACCATGGACATTTATTACACAGCCTTGAATTTTTCATCCATGCTGGCAATAACAAAGAGCTGTACATGGCTATGGCGGAAAGTGGCGGCGGGGATCTCATATTAGATATCGCCCGCCAGCATATGCAAAACCACATCCAGGTCCATCTCAACCAATTTCCTACCATTGGAGATGAAATCCCATTACCCGTAATCACAAATTTCTTAGCCGGTTCCCTGCTGACAATGATCACCTGGTGGCTTGAACAAAACTTGCCGTACTCGCCAGAGGAAATGGATGACATCTTCAATTCCCTGGCAATGCCAGGGGTGCGGCGCATGATGAGTACTTCAGATTCGCAGGTACCTTGAAAGGGTAGTAAGCACCCGAAAAACTGGGTGTCGGAAATTTTATCTCGGGTATACACCCTCCCACAACCCGGAGGCTGTCACCCTTGAGCGTAGCCCTTTCCCCCGCAGGACGGAACTGCTACCTGGTCGTACTGACCAGGGGAAAGAGTCTCACTTATATTGGAAAGATTGAGCAAAGGTCCAAATAATTAATGTCACTCTGAGCGGAGCGAAGAGTCTCTCAAGACTCACGCAGTTATTGAATGGATAGTTTAATTCGAAGTCAACCGCAACGAGGATTCTTCGCCCCCTCTGCGTTCCTGCTCAATATGACAACTAGTTTGTGTCACTCTGAACGCAGTGAAGAGTCTCTCAAGACTCACGTAGTTATTGAATGGTTAGTTTACTCGGAAGTCAACACAGTGGAGATTCTTCGCCCCATTCTGTTTCGGCTCAGTATGACAACTAATTTATGTCACTCTGAACGCAGTGAAGAGTCTCTCATGACTCACGCAATTAACGAATGGTAGTTTAATTCGAAGTCAACCTCATTAGAGATTCTTCGCCTCATTCTGTTTCGGCTCAGAATGACAACTAATTTGTGTCACTCTGAGCCGCAGGCGTGTCCCTGAGCTGAAAGATTGGGGGCGAAGAGTCTCTCAAGACTCACACAGTTATTGAATGGTTAGTTTACTCGGAAGTCAACCGCAATAGAGGTTCTTCCCCTCCTCTGAGTTCCTGCTCCATTTCTCTGCTTTTTAGACAGCCTCTTTATAAATTCTGAATAAACCCCAATAGTACCCCCGCAATATACCGGGTGGTAGATGATTTAATTCTTCAAATAAAGACATCAACAACCCTGGCTTTGTCTTATGAAGTGACTTCCCAATGAGATAATTTTATCTTTTCCGCCATAGTCCGGATTCCCTATTGACCCGGCAGGCAAATTTGGATATTGTATAAGGGTGAAATTTTCTTAATTAACTTGATCATGATCAAAACTCACAAAATTTACTTCTTCGTGATCTTCTTGTCACTGGCACTCATATTTGCCCCTTTTCACGCAGCAGCAAATCCAGGTGCTGGAGCTGCAAGCGTTTTCCTCCCGCTGGTTCAGCAATACCACAACCAATCGGGCATTACCGCACCGCTTCTCAAATGGCAGCGCGGCGGATGCTTTGCCTCCTGGTGCGAAACGGGTTGGTACAGCTCACCCGCGGCTGCCGATCTGGATGGTGATGGGCGTAATGAGGTGATCGGGTCGGCCTACTCGATATTCGCTTTGGATGGTGAAACTGGCAACCTGATCTGGAGGACAGCCTCGGGGCACGACCGCAGCCAACCCGGTGCAGCAAACAGTGGGCGTACCTGGCCGGGAATAATAGTGGCTGATGTGGATGGCGATCACCTCTCAGAGATCGTTACTGCGCATGGTGGTGGTTATGTCTCCGTCTATGAATTGAACGGCTACTT